>DALTWR010000175.1 GCA_029986975.1 Methanocorpusculum sp. | reverse complement strand
CGGATAACCTGTTAGCACATGCAGAAAAGGTTTCCGCTGCGATGAAGTTTGGAGACCCAAAGACCGGCATTTCCGCATTAAAGAATGCAGCATCAGCTGCTTCAGGCAATCCATATCTCTTAGCTGGTCTCGGTTATATGTCAGCAATCTCCGGAAAGCCGTCAGAGGCGCTCACATTCTTTGATAAAGCTGAGGCTGCCGGCTGTACTGATATTGATGTTAACTGTTCGCGTGCATTCATCTATCTCGGCCAGAACAGATATGATTTAGCCCTGCCTGAAGCAGCAAAAGCGGTTGAAAAAGACTCAGGAAATGCTGTTGCATGGCGTCTGAAGGCTAAAGCGCATGAGGGACTTGGAGAGTTTGAACAGGCTGTTGAATGCTATACGATGTCTCTTAATCCGGCATCCGGGAAAGATGAAACAGATTCCTCTGATGACGGTTTCTCCGGAGACTCAATGAGCGATGTCAATGAATCTGCTAAAGCTGATGACGGCAAGGGCGACCTCTATGGAGGAAGCAGGATAAAAGACCTCTCTCAGAAAGAAAACAGTTCTGCACCAGCACAGAAAGAAAGACTCACTCCTTCAAACGATGCAGCATCAAACCGCAGAAGGGCTTTCGGAGACTCTGATGCCTTCGGCGGAGACTCAAACCGCGGAAAGAAACAGCGCGGATTTATTATTAACTAACCATTTATGCAGATTCAGATTCTCTGTATCGGAAAAATAAAGGACCGCTGGATTGCAGAAGGGATTGCCGAGTTTGAAAAACGGCTGAAACCCTACTGCACTCTGACATACACAGTCCTTTCGGAGGTGAAGATTCCGGATAACGCATCCCCCGCAGAAGAATCTGCGGTAAAAGAGAAGGAAGGAGAACTCCTTTTATCCTCGATAAAAAACGGCTATTACCCTGTCGCCCTTGACCCGCATGGAAAAAGTATTTCAAGCGAGGGACTTTCTGAGATGCTTAGGGAGGCACAACTTTCCGGCAGGAATCTTTGTTTTTTAATCGGCGGACCGCTTGGTTTTTCAAAAACGCTGCTTTCATCAGTGCCGCAGAAACTATCTTTTTCTTCTCTTACGTTTACGCATACGATGTGCCGTCTGCTTCTCTTCGAGCAGATATATCGCGCGTTTCGGATTTTGTCAGGCGAACCATACCATAAGTGACTGTCTGCAGGGCTGATTTCTTATGGTCAGCCACTGACATGATTAATCTTATATTCTCAGATTTCATACATTTTAGTATGGATTTAGTCTATACTGGTAAAACCAAGGATGTGTATGCAAAAGGTGACGGAACGTATCTGTTAAAGTTCAAGGATGACTGTACCGGAGCAGACGGTGTGTTTGATCCCGGAATGAATACTGTCGGATTGACTCTTGAAGGAGCAGGAAAAGCAGGTCTCAGACTTACTGAATACTTCTTCAATATCCTCAATGAAAAAGGAATCCCGACTCACTTTATCAGCGCTGATGTTGAGAAAGCTGAGATGACTGTAAAGCCTGCAAAACCGTTCGGCAAGGGACTTGAAGTTATCTGCAGATTCAGAGCTGTCGGCAGTTTCTACAGCAGATACGGTGACTACTGCAAAGAAGGACAGGAGCTTCCGGCATTTGTGGAGACCACTTTCAAAGACGATGCACGTGAAGACCCGCCGGTAACTAAGGATGCTTTAGAGGTTCTGGGCGTTATGAGCGGGGCTGAATATGAGGAGTTAAAGGCTCTTACACAGAAGATTGCACTGATTATGAAAGAAGATCTTGCAAAGAAGAATATTGAACTCTATGATATCAAGTTCGAGTTCGGTATTATTGACGGCAAGGTTGTCTTAATCGATGAAATCTCCGGCGGAAACATGCGTGCATTTAGAGACGGCAAACACATTATGCCGCTTGATTTATGCCGCATGGTTTTAGATGAGTAAGACTCATCACTTTTTTTATCTGAGTTTGCAGCTGTTCGGCATGCGTATCTAAATGCTGAGCACAGGATTTTTCTGTAGTTTATACGTACAAGACTGAACAAATCCTTAGTAGAAAAATAGGGGGAATGATTATAGATTTTTTAGAGTTACTCAACTGTCACACTCTTTGCTAAATTCTTTGGATAGTCAATCTCGCAACCCAGTTCATCAGCCGTACGATATGCAATAAGCTGCAGCACCGTTGACGCAAGAACTGCAGATGCAGTTTCAGATACCTTTGGCAAAGGAATAAACACATCAGCTAAATCCTCAGCATCAGAATCTCCGGCAGAGCCAATCAGAACAAGCGGTGAACTTCTTGCCGTAATCTCCTTTAAATTTGACATCATTACCGGATACGTAAGTGAGTCCTCAAAACACACCGCAACAACCGGAACAGATTCGCCAAGCAGCGCAAACGGACCATGCTTCAGTTCCCCTGCCGCATAACCTTCAGCATGAATGTAGGAAATCTCCTTCATCTTAAGCGCCCCTTCAAGCGCCGCAGGATATCCAATTCCCCGCCCCACATAAATCAGAGACGAAGCACCTTTAAGAACATCAACCGCATCAGAAACATCAGCTGCAATAATCTCCGGAAGATACCGCTGAACATCATGGATACTCTTCTGCAGAGATGAATGAGATGTGCTAAAACCGCCCTTCAAAGACTCTGATAATAGAGCTGCAATCTCTAAAAATGCAGCCGTCTGGGCAAGAAACGTCTTCGTTGCTGCAACAGAAATCTCAGGACCTCCGCGGGTGTAAACCGTCGTATCTGCAGTGCGGGTAATGGAACTGCCAAGAACATTTGTTATACAAAGCGTGTGCGCACCGCATTCCTTTGCTGTCTTCAATGCGGCAATCGTATCAGCCGTCTCTCCTGACTGTGC
>DALTWR010000174.1 GCA_029986975.1 Methanocorpusculum sp. | reverse complement strand
GCATCCTCAAAATCGCAGTCCAGAGAATCCTCATCATACGAGGTATAATCGATAAAATCCTCTCTGTGTGAACACATACAGCAAATCTTTCTGCTCATAAAAAAGAAAGTGCTTAAAGCACCTTTGATAAAAATTCCTGCAGTCTCGGATGTTTTGGATGCGTAAAGAACTCATCCGGCGTATTTTCTTCGGTGATAACTCCGTCATTAATAAACAAAACACGGTCTGCAACTTCGCGGGCAAAACCCATTTCGTGCGTTACAATGACCATCGTCATACCGGATTCTGCCAAGTCCTTCATCAGATTTAAGACTTCACCCACCATCTCCGGGTCAAGAGCTGACGTCGGCTCATCAAAAAGCATCACATCAGGATTCATCGCGAGGGCACGGATAATAGCAATTCTCTGCTGCTGACCGCCGGACAGCTGAGGCGAATGTGCTTCCGCCTTTTCAGAAAGACCGATTCTTTTCAGCAGCTCATCAGCTTTTGCAGAGGCCTCTTCTGCTGTCATCTTTCCAAGCTTTACCGGCGCTAACATGATGTTTTTCTTAATCGTCATATTCGGGAACAGATTGAACTGCTGGAACACCATACCGATTTTTTCCCGCATCTTATTGACATCAACCGACTTATCAGTAATATCAGTTCCCTCAAAGTAGATGTGACCGCTTGTCGGCGTTTCCAAAAGATTGAGTGAACGAAGGAATGTGGATTTACCACAGCCGGAAGGGCCTATAATTGCGACGACTTCACCCATGCGGATAGTTGCATTAATTCCTTTCAGAACTTCATGGTCTCCGAATGATTTCTTTAAATCCTCAACCTGAATCAGAATATCTCCTTTTTTCGGCATACGTTATACTCCTTATACTGTGACTCCGTTTCCTTTATTCAGCCGCTTTTCCAGTCTGTTTACCAGAGCGGTCAGAATCATGACCATAGCGAGGTAGATGACTGCGACACCGATTAACGGCATAAACGCTTCAAATGTCTGACTTCTGATAACATCTCCTGCCTTGGTTAAATCCATCACACCAATGTAGCCGCTCACAGAGGTTTCTTTAATAAGCGTGATTCCTTCATTACATAAAGCCGGCAGAATGTTTTTCACCGCCTGAGGCAGAATAATCAGAATCATGGTGAATTTGAACGGCAACCCTAAACTGTAGCCTGCTTCAAACTGTCCTTTCGGCACCGCATTGATACCGGCACGGATAATTTCAGCAACGTATGCTGCAGAGTTGAGACCGAATGCAATACTTCCGACAAGGACTTTGCTTAAATCCACGGTTGCAAAAATCACATAATAGATAATCAACAGCTGCACCAGAACCGGCGTTCCGCGGATTACGGTCAGATATACTTTGCAGATGGCATTTAAGAGGTTCAGTTTTCCATGGTGGTCATGGATTGTCCTTACAATGGCAATGAGTGTTCCAAGTATTAAACCGATGAGCAGTGAGAATACGGCAATTAACGCGGTGTTCTGCAGACCCTGCAGAATATAGTTGTATCTTCCTTTTTCAAGGAAGTTCTGACTGAACTTTTCACCAAGCGAGGTGAAGAAATCAGCGATTGGATTTACGGTTACAACGGTGACTTCCTGTGTCGGGACGGGCGTCGGAACTGCAGTTGTACTGACGACTGCGTCTGCGGATTCGGCAGAAACGCACCCGGTACAGAGAATACCGATTAAAAGAATCAGCAGGAGAACTCCTGCAGCTTTTACCGGCAAATGTTTCACGGACTTATTATTCATATACGGGACCTCAATAACATCATATATATGAGTTTTCTTAGGATTAATAATATACTGTAGATGTATCCGTACTGCAGACATATCCGCGGGTAAACGGAAACAAAAAAGCTTCCTGTACAAAAGAGTTCACAAAAGAAAAAATAGAGTGTATTTTTTCTTATCTGGTTATGCTTTTACAATGATGACCTGAACAGTTGATGCGTAAACATCAGTGAAGTCAACGTTTTTCAGTCTGTCTTCGGTAACGGTTAATGCTGCTGCACCAATGTCGTCTTTACCGGACTGGACAGAAACAAGTACGGAGTCGAATGCAATATCGTTTACGACAAGCTGTCTTTCGAGTTTGTCAGCGATTGCCTGCATAACGTCCATGTCGATACCGACGAATTTCTCACCGTCTTTGAACTCATACGGCGGGAATTCTGCGTTGGTTGCAACTTTTAAGTCGCTCTTGTAGTTGATTCCTTCAACTTTCTTGTACTGTTCTCCGCCGTCTAAGCCGAGGTAGTACTTGTTAATCTTGTCGAAGGTTCCATCCTTCTTAAGTTCTGCGATTGCAGTGTTAAGTTCGTCTAAGAGCTGGGTGTTTCCTTTCTTGACTGCAAATGCGTACTCTTCCGGCTCAAATGCCGCATCTTCGATAATCTTTAATCCGCTGCCTTCAGTTACGAAGTTCTTTGCGGTTTCAATATCAACAACAGCACAGTCAACTTTGCCGTTCTTTAAGGACTGAATACCATCAACAATCTTGTTGAAGCGTTCAACGGTAGTTCCTGCGTTTGCATCTGCAATGTCGGTTACTACATAGTCGCCGGTAGTTCCGGTCTGGACTGCAATTTTTGCTCCGATAAGGTCGTTGTAACCGGTAACGGTCTTTGACTCAGAGACACATCCTGCAGCAAATACGGCAGCAAGGACTACGAGTACAACTGCTGCTGCAATTACAATAGTCTTTTTCATATGATACACACCTACGTAAGGTTATGTAACATATTTGAACTATGGGATATTAATAATAGCGGATTATTATTTTAAACGGCTCGGAAATATAGAAGGGTTTTGGTTCTGATTGAATACGGCATTGGAGTAATAAACAGCTAAAGTACATCCATGAAGGGAATTTCTCCCTCACGGAATAGTACGTA
>DALTWR010000173.1 GCA_029986975.1 Methanocorpusculum sp. | reverse complement strand
TACCGCACCCTTAATCCATCATCACCGCTAACACATACAGTATATGTTTTCCAGCACCGAAAACGAACTATCCCTCCTTGCGGATTCTCTGTACGAACAGTCCGAAGATGACGATATAAAAATGGCAGAACTTCTCCATGAACTGCCCGAAGAAACAGCGCATGCGCTTCTCACCTCAAATCTGACAAATGCTTTGCAGGCATACATCTATGCGTTCAATGAAGTCCCGAATAATGACCTCTATGACCTGCTGCTGCTGAATCCCTCATATATGCTGAACAGGGGTGTTGTTCTTATGTCCGAAGAACTTGCAGAAATTGTATTCGGCTATGATAAAACCCGAAAGAAGTTTCTGATTGGAGTCCATAACAGCGAAAGAATTGTTATGGCGTTTGAGGGGGAAGGCGCACTGGAAAAAGCAGTAGAGTGGGCGCGGGAAAACTGCGCGGAATAATTTTTTAAAACGACTGCGGACGTTTTTTCATCTCATTTTTCTTCCGGAAATACTCGCCTGCGGTTTCAATATTTTCCTGCGGATGGTAGCGTGAGGGATATCCGCTTGATTTCAGCACCTCATCAGGTTTGACATTCGTTACAGAAATTCCGCGCCCCAACAGCGAAATAAACGAGTAAGGCATCGGAAGACCATACATCGGGCTGATTTCCACCATAGGCAAATCAGACTGTGCAAACATTCTGACACTTCCGCGGTTAATCTCGATTCCCAGAGCCTGCATAATTACAGCCGCATGAGAGAAACTGTTGTTTCGGGAAAGACCAAGCGCCAAATCGATAATTGCAGAACCGGTACGGGTATTCGGGTAAAACGGCTCATCAGCGTAGAGAAGTCTCCCGCACTCGCGGCAGGTAAACCGCCGCACCCTGACAGAGATGACACGTTTTTTCTCGCCGGAAACAAGAGTTGCATACTGCTTTTCCTTGGTATCATACGGCATCGGTCTTCCGCCGCAGTACGGACAGCGGTCAAGCTCTTTAAAGAGAGTCCCGTCCAGCGCTGAAAGTCCCATGCTGATTGTTGCAGAAAGCATCGGCGGAATTTTTACCATATGTCGTGACATGATGTATAGTAGTGGGTTTTACAACCGGAAATATCTGTCTGCTGCAGATTTCCGATACATAATCTTCAATACGAATACGCTCAAACTTTTAAGAAATGAAAATAAAAGGCATCACTCTTCGTCTTCCGCCGTTTCTCTTAGGCGCTGTAGTTCTGTTTGCAGCCATCTGCGCATTCTCATTTGGAAGCACACGCAATATCATCTATGTGTTTCTCGGCGTACCGTTAGTTATCTTACTGATTGTATTGCCGCTTGCGCTTGTGTACTCAAGCGAAAAGCAGGTGAGAAAATATCTGCCGGCAGAGCGCGCCGCGGCAAAATTTGTCCGCGCACGGCAGGTCACAGCAGCAATGCGGGGCAGTACTGTTCTTCTCGAAGGAAAAATTACCAAGGTCTCCGGTCTTTACATGAACAAACCGGTGTATGTTATCGAAGATTCAACCGGAAAGATTGTGGTAAAACGGTTTGCGCTTCCTGAAATTCTGGTAGGAGTCGGCGCAAATGTTGAAGTTCTTGGAAGAGTGTACGGGCGGGCAAACGGTGCGGTTTTTATCAATGCATCAACCATAACGCCGATATCTCACCTTCGTGAAACTGCTGAGGATACTGATGTGCCTGCTGAAAAAGAGACAATCCATATCAAACACTATAACTGAAGACAGATGTTCAAAAAGAGGTAAGGAGTAAGAGGTAAGAGGTAACAGAATGAAACGAGCAGAATTTATCAGCCGCCTTGAAAAAATCGCGCCGCCTGAACTTGCAGAGGATTTTGACGAGGGACGAATCGGACTTCTGTACGAAGGATGTGAAGAGATTGAAAGAGTTGCCTGTGCGCTTGATGCAACGCCGTATGTCGCAAAGACTGCCGCAGAAAACGGATTCGATGCACTGGTTGTTCACCATCCGGCGTTCTGGAATCCGATGCACGGGGTAACAGGCCGTGCGGCAGAAATCTTACGCCCGCTTGCCAAAGCTGATGTAAATCTCTATGCGATGCACACGAACTTTGATCATGCTGAAGGAGGCATTAACGATGCCTTAGCAGACGTCCTCGAGCTGAAAAACCGTGTCCGGCTGAATGCATCACTGGAGTCTTTAGGTGTTGCAGGAGATCTTACGATTTCGTTATCAGAGATTGCAAAAAAACTCGGCTGCGGTCTTCGCGCATGGGGAGATGTTTCAAAGGTAAAACGTATTGCTGTTGCAGGAGGCGCTGCTTTTGACTGGAATCTTATCTATGAGGCAGTGTCTTTAGGTGCGGAAGCATTTATGGCGTCTGAGCTGAAATACAATATGGCTCTTGAGTCGCCGATTCCCTTAATCGAGGCAACGCATTATGCACTCGAAGCGCCGGGCATGCAGGCTCTTGCGAAGCGTGAAGGCTGGACATTTATTGCAGATGTTCCGGTCACATCTATTATCGAATAACACAGGCAATGATTAATCCGTTCCAGATACTGAAAAAAGAAGGCTGTTTAAATGAAACAGTGCGTGCCGCATTTGTAAGCACCTACGGGAAACGAGGGGCAGAGGCAGTCGATGCTGTAAGAGATAAACGGGTGAAAAAGTATCTGGATTTCTATGTCGTTGTCGGAAACAATGATGAATATTTTATTGATGAGGGAGAATGCAGCTGCCCTGCGGCACGGTTCGGGAACGAGTGCTGGCACACTCTTGCGGTGCGGATTGCTGAAGAGCTGCATGCGTATGAAGAGTATAATCTCTGGTACTACAAAAACGGGGTGGCCGATGAGTTCGATGAGGAGTATGAGAAATAAATTCTAAAGAACCCTGTCACTCTTTTTTAACTATCTTCCTGCACACAAACG
>DALTWR010000172.1 GCA_029986975.1 Methanocorpusculum sp. | reverse complement strand
GACCATAACTGATAATATATTTGGGCGGATTAGTAATAGGGATTTGGGATGGGGTGGGAAAATTTCAGGAACAACACATCATTTTATCCCCAAACATCATATACTCAATACAGATTAGGTATTCTCCAAAGGGGGATGAAAAATGGAAACGGATTTCATATTGGCTTTAGTTACAGGGTTGTTTCTTGCAGCCATAATGCTTGGAATCGGCATTTATCAGATAAGATGCAGAAAACCAGTCACATTTTATACCGGAGAAAAAGCATTTGCCGCCTATGAATTAACAGATGTACGCCGCTGGAACACCTCGCACGGTCTGATGTGGGTAATCTACGGCGGCATAATTGCCGCCGGCTTTATTACTGCATCATATTTCAGCTATACCATTCTGTGCATACTGCCCATATTCGGATGTGTATGTATTCCTGTACCGGTTATGATTCTTATTCACCACAAACTGATTAAGAAATATAAAAGAACCTGAGATGGTATTTTACAGCACCAGATAAATCATTACCGGAACAAAAATCAGATACAAAATACCAACAGCGAGAAACACCCACTCAAATGCCCCAATCTTTTTTCCTGCAACATAGACATTCGAGTCATCTGTATATCCGCGGCAGCACATAGACGTATAGGTACGTTCTCCCTGCTCCAAAGACCGGATAAATAGTGTTCCTGCCCCTTCTCCTATCACATTCAGACGATAGCGAAGCGGAAAACCGCGCCCCCAGTGTTCAAACCCGCGGCAGGAAAAGGCAAGAATAATTTTTCTAAACATCTCTGCAAACACATAGAGATAGCGGATGGTAAGCGTCAAAACCGTTATCAGAATCTTTGGGATGTGCATTCTTGCAGCCCCGTTTAACATCTCCTGAGATGTAGTCGTTGCTGAAAGAAGAATAATAAACGAGATAGAGATAACAAGCTTTGCAAACAGCGACAGCGCAAATACAAGTGACTCCCAGTATGCAGAGATACCGAACACCGTAAAGATGATGTGGTACGACTGATAGTACGGATTAAAGAAAAACGGCTGAAGAATAATAATAAAAATCCCGAACGGAAGAATCAGACAAAGCCGCAGCAGATAATATTTCAGAGATGCACCGGATATTACATAGACTGAAATGAACAACAGAAAGACCGCAAGAAGTCCTGCAGTCTGTTTCCATGAGATGAGCTCTCCTGCTGATATTGAATAGGGAAGAAACACCGCAGCAAACAGCCCGCAGATACAGAAAATTATCTTAATCCGTGAGTCAAGACTGTGGATGGGACTTGTTTTCCCTGCTTCACGCTCAATATTGAAAAGCTCATCAATCAGTGTCATTCGTGGGTGTGATAATGCGGATGTGCTGCAAGTCCGCTGTGAGTATGGACTTTTGTCTGATGCGGTGTGTGCTTCTTCGGCTCTTTTCCAAAGGCCTGCAAAAGAGAGTCTTCAATCTCCTGATAGTTTGCAGAGTCTGTTATGGAAACGCCGGAGCTTCTCAGCGCTGCAGTAAGTTTCAGCAAGGGCGGAAGTTCCAGCCGTGCACGCTTTAAAAGTTCTTCCTGCATGAAAATTTCCTGCGGCGTACCTTCAGCAGTAAGTTTTCCCTGCTCCATAATATAGACGCGGTCAGCAGTCTCGGGAACAAGTTCTAACTGATGCGTTGAGTAGATAACCGTACAGCCGAGCGTTTCAGGAAGACTGTTTAGGAACTCAAAAAGTTCAGTCACCCCTGCAGGGTCAAGACCTGCGGTCGGTTCATCGAGAATCAGCACCTCAGGCTCCATCGCCAGAATACCGGCGATTGCGACGCGCTTTTTTTCGCCGCCTGATAAATGGTGCGGTGCACGTTTGCGTAAATCCTCTAACGCCAGCATATGGGCAACAGAATCGACACGCTTTGCAACCTCCTCTTCAGACAGACCTAAATTGTGCGGACCAAAGGCAATATCCTGTTCAACGGTGGAACAGAAAATCTGGTCATCTGCATGCTGAAAAACAAGTCCCACTTTTCTGCGGATTGCTGAGAGATTTTTCTTTGTAACAGGTTCTCCGTCGATTAAAACACGGCCGGATGTTCCCTGAAGAATCCCGTAGAAATGTTTGAACAAGGTACTTTTTCCGGCACCGTTCGGTCCTAATATCGCAATGCGCTCCTTTTCCCCGGCTTTAAACGAGATGCCGTCTAAGGCAGGAGACGCTGTTCCTGCATACGTGTAGCAGAGATTCTCGGTTTCAATGCGATACATAACTGTGGATTACTATATGTTCTATTCACACAAATATATTACGCATTAGAGATTCGTAGTTTAATTGTTTTATGTAATCTATAATCGTGATGATAAATTCAGCACCAACATGTAATTGTTGAAACTTAGTGTTACGAATTTTAAAATCGTAAGACTCGAAGAGTATAAATAGAAAAAACGTAATACTAATATGCGGAGTAAGGTAACATGCATATCCCAGACTTCATCTTTGGCTATTCTCCGTGGGGAATAGGTGTTGGTATCGCAGGCTGCGTTGTTGCGCTCATTCTTCTTGCCCTTTCGATTAACTGGGCGCGAAAGAATCTGAACGGAACAAAGATAGCCATCTTAGCAGTGATTGCTGCAGGTATCTTCGCGCTTCAGGCATTCAATCTCCCGACCGGCTTTGGTGTCTCCGGGCATCTTGTAGGCGGTGCACTTGCGGCAATCATCTTCGGGTCGCCATTTGCAGCCGTCTTTGTTCTCTCGATTGTGCTTGTCATTCAGGCGCTGATTTTCGGTGACGGCGGTGTTTTGGCATTAGGATTAAACATTATTAACATGGGAGCAATCGCGGGCTGTATTGGATATTATTCCTACCGCTTTGCGCAGAAAAAACTGCCGCGCCCGCTTTCTGCAGGCATTGCCGGCTGGCTTGCCTGCGT
>DALTWR010000171.1 GCA_029986975.1 Methanocorpusculum sp. | reverse complement strand
AGTTTGCAAACGGTGTGAAGAAAATCGTCACATACAACTACTTAGGACTCATCTCAACGTAAAACTGCGTTACTGGCTTATATTCATTATAGTTATGGTTGCAGCAGTCCTGCTGTTTTCACCATCTGAGACGCCGGAATTCATCTACTTTGCATTCTAAAATAGCAGGTAAGTTGAAACAGACAACTCAAAAAATATTCCTTACTTCTCTATTCCTTCCTTCTTCCCCCTCATCTCCATCTCAATCAGCGCCCGTTTTATCTCCACATCCGGTGAAAACCCCCCAATCCCGTCAGCCGCGACCACCCTATGACACGGCACAATAAGCGGCGTGGGATTTCGAGCCATCGCATTTCCGACAACACGTGCATGCGTATCACACTCCTTTGCAATATCCCCATACGTCCTCGTCTCACCATACGGAATCCGCAAAACCGCACGATAAATCTCTGCATACGGCAGCGCATCATCAGCCGCAGCTATTGACACCAGCGGCGAAAAATCCCAAGACTTACCCGCGAGATAGCGGGTAAACTGAACAGGGACAGCACCCTCAGGTGCTGACCTGACAACCCTCACCCGAAAAACCGTATTTCCGCTAAAATCAACAGCAACCCGCCAGAGACCAAACCTGCACGAACCAGACTTCATCTATCCCAGCCTGATAACAGCGCCCCAAGCTCCTTCGAGGTACAGCTCTTCAGCTCATTCTGCATCCAGTACGAAACCCCCGGAAACACATCAGGCGACGTAAACCGCTCCTCACCTAAAATCAGCACCCCTGAATCAGACTCAGTCCGGAGAACCCGCCCTAACGCCTGCATCGACTTATTAATCGCCGGAAGCGTGTACGAAATAAACTCACCCTTCTCGCCGAACTTATGCTTAAAGTAGCTGTTAACCATCCGGCGGACTGGCGTAAACGGAGCAAGCGGAAGACCTATCACCATCGCCGCTTTCAGCTGATCTCCGCGGTAATCCAACCCTTCACTCCACTTGCCGCCGCAAACGGCAAACAAAATCCCCGACTTATGCCTAAGCGGAAGCGAAATAAAATCCTTGAGCGCCTCATTCGCCTCATTCGACTCACGCGGCTCAGGATAGACAAGTTTGTTCCTGATTTTGTGACCGCAGCGGTTAAAATACTCCATCTGCAGACTGTACGAAGGGAAATAAATCGCCGCATTTCCTTTCACCTTTGCAAACTCTAAAATGCAGCGCTCGATATTTGCCATATTTTCTGCACTCTGACGCCGCGAAAACGCCGTAGTAATATCTGAAATCCCGATAACCAGCCTGTTCTCCTTCGGAAACGCATTAGAAAGCGACAGCGTTTCAACCGGCATCTCTTCAAAGTAGTAGCGTCTGTAGGCATCAACCGGCGAAAGCGTTCCGCTGATAAGAACAGCCGCCGAATGCTTTGAGGTCAACTCCTGCAAACGTCCCGCGGGGTCAATATTTCTGACCTCAAGTGTTATCGACTCGTCATCTTTCGTATACACGGTAAGAAACGCCGGATTTGTTGCCGAGCGGTACAGCCGGATTAAAAACTCTGCAAGTTTTTCGATGGCAGACTCGCGGAAGTCGCCTTTTTCGATGGACTGCTTGCATAGTTCCTCCTGAATTGCGATAATGTCTTCTAACAGCGACTCCGGCTTTTCATAAAGCGACCCTCTGATAAGGAAGCGGTTGAAAATCGCCGGGTCAAACCAGTCTTCGACCTCGGTCGAACGTCTGAGTCCGTCAATGAACTGTGCAATGCGGGGCAAAATGTGACGAACCGCATCCGAACCTCTGACTTTTCCTTTCAGCGATGAAAGTTCAATGGCAGCTGCCTCGACATCTGTTTCGCGGATTCTGATGCTTTCGATGCTTTGAATGACGTCGCCTAAGTTGTGTGCTTCGTCGAGTAAGAGAATGACTTTTTCTTCTTCGCATCCGAGATTTACATAGAGCTGTTCTCTGATGTCGTCATTGAATAAGTGGTAGTAGTTGCAGATAACAACATCCGCCCCTTTTGCCGCGTTGAGCATCATATCATACGGACAAACGTTTCCTGCGTAGCTTAAAAGGTCAGCGGGCTGCACGACCTGTTTTTGTGCGGCATCGGATTTTTTCCGCAGTTCGGGCGATGGTACGAGGCGTTTTCCTCCTTCTTCGGCTTGTACGAAGATTCGGCTGTGGACATAGTACGGGCAGATTACAGGGTGGTCTTTTTCCTGTTTTCTAATCTGGTTCTGGATTTCTTTGTCCGCTGCCGGAACGTATGAGCCGCGGTCTGCCCGTTTCTGCATTAATGAGGTGGTGAAGGCTTTTACGGATTCACATTTGCGGTAGGTATCGCCGAATCCGCCTAAGGGGCACATTTTTCCTTTGCCGATAAGATAGGTGAATTTGAGGTTCGGGCGTTTTTTTCGCCGGATGAGTTCGAGTTCGCGGGTGAATATCTGAAGCTGCGAGATGGTTCTTACGGCGATGAGGATTTTTCTGCCGTCTGCTTTTGCAAGAAGAGATGCGATTACTGATGATTTTCCGCAGCCGGTCGGGGCGTCTATCATGAGGACTTTGTTTTGTGAAACCGCTTCTGCTGCTTTTTCGAGCATTTCCTGCTGATTTTTTCGGTAGCTTTGGTAGGGGAAGAAGTCAGAGATTTCCGGCATGGCTATTGTGTAGTATATTGGTTATGAAATGATTAGTAGGTATCTGTTTGAGGGGCTGGTTTAGGGGCGGATTTTTATTCGCGATTGTTTTTTGAAAAAGAGATTTAATAGTACTCAGCTACGTACTCGTATGCTTTGTCAATCAGATTTTTATCTTTAATCTTGTACTTTATCCAGATGATTTTCAGGATTGCCTGTCTTACCTGTTTTTGCCCGGTTTCCTGCAGTTTCCAGTTTGCATAGCGAACCTGTCTTACCACATCATCTATATCATTGGCGACTTTTTTAACAATGATGGGTGTTT
>DALTWR010000170.1 GCA_029986975.1 Methanocorpusculum sp. | reverse complement strand
ATTCCTCTAATAATAATGTGAAATCCAAGCAGACATCACACAAAACGTCGAAGACCCATTTTAGAATACCTGTCAGTACCCGGGAACAAAATAGCAAAAAGAGTTTCCAAAACACCTTCAAAAAATTATTCGTTAAGGAGTTTCTTCATCAAAGCGATGATAGTGTCCTTATTCGCAAAGTTTTCAATAACGGCTAACTCTGCATCGATTTCCATATCGAACTCTTCTTCGAGCTGGCTTACAATCTCAATCAGTTCAAAGGAATCGAGTGTTCCATCTTCCATCATATTCTCACCTTCGTAGGTGAGAATCTTTTCATTAATTCCCTCAAGGACTTTGAGGATACGTTCTTCAGTATTCATGTATAATCCACCGTTATCCGGTTATGTTGCCTATCTCTTTATAATTCCTTGTATTTTAACTTAAGGAAAGCATTGTCTGAAAGAGGCAGATAGATAGACCCGTCCTCCTCTTTTTTCGCGGCGTCGATTTTACGGTAACGGGTAATTTCGATATTCTTTCCCTCATAGACCGTTTTCATATGCGGGAATATAGCATTTAAGCCGTAATCAGTCGAACGCAGAAGCCGGTAGATGTCTTCCGGCTTATCATCAAGGCTGAACACACCATCATTTGGCACCATCTTTGAAAAGTACATCTTTCTGTTCGGCGGAAACGTCTGGTGTGTTACAGGCGCAGTCCCTGTTACAATTCCCTCAAATGATTCGGTAAATCCTTCAAAGGCAATCTTCATCAGAATGCCTGCAAGTTCGTACGCCTTCATATCCGGGGTAATCTCAGTCTTCTTCTGCACAATAATCGCACCGTCATCAACACCGGGCGTTACATAGTGCCAGGTAATGCCTGCCTCGGTTTCACCTTCGAACATAGCCCACGACGGCGCATTTCTTCCGGGGAACTTCGGGAGAAGTGCATTGTGGAAGTTGATAACCGTGATGTTATCCTTGTTTACCACATCTGCCGGGAAGAGATAGTTGTTGCTCGCGCTTATGATTAAGGTCTTTTTCGTCAGGGCAAGAAGTTTTTCCGTGACCGCTGCTTTTTCCGGAAGCTGCGAATAGGCGATGTTTTCATCAGTACAGATTTTGTGCGTGATGCTTACCGGATGGAGTTCATACTCAATAAACTCCATATCATAGCCGTACTTTTCCTTCTGTGCGTTTACGTACGAGAGAACCTCGCCCGTGATTTTGCCGTAGCCGATTACCACAATGTGGTCAAATATTCCTTTCATTTCATATACTCCTTAAGGGATGCTCTGTCAATTTTACCGTTACAGTTAATAGGTATCTTATCCATAATAATGATTTTGCTTGGAAGCATGTATTCCGGAAGCAGACCTTTAAGATACTCTTCGCATTTTTCAGCCGTGATGGGTGATTCTGCAAAGAGAAAGATTTTGTGTTTTACCTCATCATACAAGGCGCAGGATAACGATACCTCCGGCAGTGAGTCTGCTGCCGCCTCGATTTCGCCGAGTTCAATCCGGTGTCCGAGATGTTTAATCTGGAAATCCTTACGCGAGAGATAGAGTAAGTCGCCGTCGCTGTTGAGGCGAGCCAGATCTCCTGTTTTGTAGATGATTCTCCCGCTTCCTCGCGGATACTCAACAAAGACCTCTGCGGTCTTTTCCGGATTATGATAATATCCGGGTGACAAACAGACACCTGAAACACAGATTTCTCCTGCTTCGCCCGCTTTCGCTTCGCATAACTCTCCGTTTACCTCGTTTAGAAGCAGAATTTCGACGTTGTCAATCGGTTTTCCGATTGGTATGGGTTCAGTGTCTGAAAAGTCGCGGTTTACGATGTAAAACGTACAGGCATCAGTAATTTCTGTCGGACCGTAAAGATTTGCGTAACAGACATCAGGCAGATACGAACGCCAGATGTTTAGCTGGCGCGTGGGCATCACTTCGCCGCAAAATAAGACACGTTTCAGAGAAGCTGACACATCCACGTTTCTAAACGCCTTAAGTTTTGCAGGAACGACGAGCGC
This sequence comes from Methanocorpusculum sp., assembly GCA_029986975.1. Lineage (GTDB taxonomy): Archaea > Halobacteriota > Methanomicrobia > Methanomicrobiales > Methanocorpusculaceae > Methanocorpusculum. Next base: position 946 of record DALTWR010000170.1, on the reverse strand, counting down.
AGAAGGCACCCAGAAGATGGTTGTTATCTTATGCTCTTTCAAATAATTCAGGAGCAAAACGGGCTGTGCAAACAGGTTTGACGGCGTGATGAACAACTCAGCCCCTGATTTTACCGAACAGTAGATATCAAGAATCGAGTTATCAAAGTAGAACGGCGCCTGATTCGCAAACGAATCTGTTTCGCGGAATGAAAACGTGCGGCATGCCCAGTCGATATAGTTGATTACCGAGCGGTGCGTTATGGAAACGCCTTTCGGAATCCCTGTTGAGCCGGAGGTAAACAGGATATAAAGCAAATCGCCGGAGGCGTACTCGTTTTTCAGCGATGAAACAACAGCCTCATCATCTGCTGACGGCTGTACATCTTCGATGAACAGATATTCTCCGGTGTATCCGGCTTTAGTAAAAGCCGGCGCGAGAGCTTGTTTTGTTATCACTAACGCAGGATTCAGGACTGAAAGCATCCGGGCAATGCGGGTTTTGGGAAGCGCTGTATCAAAGGGAGAGTAACAGTTTCTGCTGTATGCAATCCCGAAAAAGGAGGTTAGAACATGTATGCCTTTTTCCAGATAGACAGCGACCGGCGTCTGTTTCAGATTCCGCTTAATGATTTCGCGGGCAAGAGCTAACGCTTCGGCGCGGTATTCTTTGTAGGTTAATTCTCCTGTTTCGTCGTGCAGTGCAATTTTTTCCGGGTGCGTTTGCGCTGCATAATCAAGCCAGGCAGTTACAGATTCAGGTATGTTCTCACCTCCGGTACTAATGAGTTGGACGTAAGAGTATTTAAATCACATTTGTTTTCTCAACCAGAACCACATCATCACCTACGGAGGATAAAAGCATTTCATCAAACCCTGTATTGCTGAACAGACCATAGAGCACTTCTTTTTCAGCAAAAGATGGGAGCTGAATAATTACTTTTCAGAATCCTAACGGGAGCACTCC
>DALTWR010000169.1 GCA_029986975.1 Methanocorpusculum sp. | reverse complement strand
TAATACGTATTTTCCGCAAAGTTATGCTCACTTTTAGAAAATAGACAAATAAAGAGTTAGATTAGAAAATAGAGCAGAATAACAGCTTAAAAAGTGAGCATATCGAAACGCTCACTTATGCTCACTTGTGCTCACCCCAAAAAAATCGCAGCTATTCAGCACTATCACTGAAAAGAAGGTTTTTGGTTTTCTCAGCGGGCATTTCCAAAGTCACTACGCACTGAAAAAAACACTATCCTGTATTGAAAGAAGATAAGGGTGAATAGTTACAACCCGCACTCAGAAATAGAAGAGGAGATAGTTACAAGAATTGACATCCGTCACTCAATAAACGAGTGACGCGACTCATTCAGTATTTTTACATCATCCAGACTCCACAGCCGCATACTTCGTGAAGTCTTTTCGATGCCAAGCTCCTCATCACTATCCACATCAATAATATACGCATCAAGCGATGCAAGATGCAGCCTGTTTGCCGCAACAGCACGGTGATGACCATCGACAACCAGATACTTACCTTTGCGGCGAACTACAATAAGCGGCTCAGCAAGACCCTTGTTAATCTCATACGTCCGTCCGTCAAGATCATCAAGATAGACCTTGTCCTGCGTCGGAATAAGTTCCCGCACCGGAACTTCTCCGCGGGATAAATGCGGGTCAAGACCGTAGAGTTTTCTAAGCGTTGCAATATACTGGAAGACTTTTTCAGGAGTTACCCGTTCAATCTGTGAACGAATGATATCTGCATTCGTAACGATTCCGACAAAAAGACCTGCCTCATCAACAACCGGCAGCTTATCCACACAGAATCTAAACATCTTGCGGGCAACATCTGCCATAGCATCTTTTGTCTGCGCCTTCAAAACAACCGGCGCCATCAGCGGGGCAACTAAAGCAGAGGCGGCAGCACCCACAACATCACGCGCTGAAATCATACCCACAACTTTTCCGCGGGATAAAACCGGGAAACCGTCATGGTGCGACTCACGAATAAGCGCAACCACTACTTTTACCGTCTGAGCCGCATCAATCGTATAGACCTCTTTGGTCATATACTCGTGAACAAGCTTTCGCTCGGTAGAGATAAGGCCGGGGTGTGTAGCGTGGACTATTGCCCGCTCCGCCGACTTATCGATTTTCACATCAGCGAGCGTACATATTCCCATCGTGCGTGCTGTCTTTTCCAATCCAAGTTCCATATCCTGCGCGAGAGTTACCACATACGAGTCAAGATACTCAAGCTTCAGCCGGTCAGCAGCGACGGCACGGTGATGACCGTCAACCAAAATATATCTGTCACCGCTTTTTACGACGATGACCGGCTCTGCAAGATGATTCTGCAGCTCATACATTCGTCCGTCAAGTTCTTCCTGATTTACCGAGGACTGTGTCGGATGAACTGCTTTTACGGCGACGTTTTCGCGCGAAAGTGCGGACTCAACACCATAAAGAGACTTTAACGCCTTCATAAAGTTGAAGACTTTTTCAGGCGTTACCCGCTCAATCTGTGAACGGATAACATCGATATTTGAGATGATGCCAAGTACTTTTCCTTCTTTATCAACAACAGGCATCTTCTGAATACCTGTTCTGAAAATGCGCCGGGCAGCTTCTGTTACGGTCAAATCAGGAGATGCGGTAATTGGAAACCGCGACATCTTCTGCCCAACGGGAAGGTCAGGGTGTTCCCCCAAAATATCCCGTGCAGAAATATATCCGGCAATTTTTCCTCCCCGGGTCACCGGAAAACCGTTATGATGCGTTGTTTTGATGAGCCGGAGAACTTCACTTATAGGGGAACCTGCATCAACGGAGACCACGTTGTGCGTCATATAATCAGAGACTTGTTTCTTATCCATCTATGTTATTAATATAATTCACACCATTATATAAATTCTGATTGGGAGATAGAAATTTGAGGAGGAGAGAAGGGAAAAACTCCTTATCGCCTTAACACTCACAGAAAGTATTTATTCAAAAACGTCACACTTACTTATGGTAAGTCAAGAGACAATCAAGACAAAATCAATAGGAGAAAAAAATATGGCAGCACCATCATTACCATTCAGCTTTGAATTACTCGGCACGGAAATTGACCGCTTCATTTCAGACCTCGGAACGTATGCAGCAGATTATCTGCCGTTAAGCGACGAAACAAAAGAGACCATCAGAAATGTCATTCCGAAAGCAGCGTGTGAGATTCCTGTTGACATCACAGAAACCGAAACAGAGTTCATCATCACCAGTGATTTGCCGGGCGTTGAGAAAGAAAATATCACCATCCGTCTGTTAAATCCGACAACACTTTCAATCAAAACTGCCGTCAGCGAACTGACCGAGACAGCAGAAGAAGAGACGTACTATCTCCGCGAAAGAAAAGCATGTTCCGGTGAACGGACGATTTCACTCCCTGCAAAAGCAACCGCTGAAGGAGCGAAGGCGACATTTAAAAACGGCATCATGGAACTTATTCTTCCGAAATGTGCTCCTGAAGAGGGAATACGTATCGAGATTGAATAAACACCCCTTTTTTCGCCCATCAAGCGACAAAACATTTATCATTAAGCGTCACATCTATAAGGTAGTCTATGGATAAGAAACAAAAGAGGCTGCTCATCATCTCATTAGCAATCAGTCTGACAGTTCTCTTTGTCGTTCTTATCATCACGATAAACGAAGATACCCTGAAAGCACTTCAGTCCTGCATACCCGCATTTCTGATTCTCGCAATCGTGATGCATATCATATCGCTCTTTTTCTGGGCTGCAAGAATCAAACTCATGTGCAGGTCATTAGGCTATAAAGTAACCATGCGCCACTCATTTAATCTGGTCTGCTCAAATATGTTTATCGCAGCAGTAACCCCTTCATCGATAGGCGGTGAGCCGGTCAGAGTCTATGAGATTACCAAAGCAGGCGTTCCGGGCGGAAAAGCGGCCGCCGTTGTGACGATGGAGCGGGTCTTTGACGGCATCGTTCTTGCGTTAGGAACGGGTGT
>DALTWR010000168.1 GCA_029986975.1 Methanocorpusculum sp. | reverse complement strand
GCCTACAAAGAGTACTTCCCTCTTGCAAACGGTGAGTCATAATCCTGTAGAGATACTATTATATAGTTTAGAAATAAACCATATAATGCTATACTAATATTTGGAGAATATTTCCATGACAGATGAATATCAAAATACAGAACACACTGCTGACGAAGATAAATCGGATGTTGAAAATCCGGTCGAAGAATTAACTGCAGCAGACACTGCAGAGTCTGAAGTTCTCAGCTCAGAAATTCCGGAAGAACCTGCTGCTAAAACTGAATCATTCCCGGATGGTGCTGATTCAGCAGAGTCAGTTCCTGAAAATACTTCAGAAACAGAATCTGATTCTCCTGTAGAACCGGAAGACCGGGATGATTATTTCACCGAAGAACCGCCGAAGCTGAAGTATTATGACGAGGCTGAACGGCAGGAAGAAATTAACAAGTATCAGAAATTCAAAAAGGTAGATGGTGAAACCTATCGCAAAGTAAACGTCTTCTTACGGAAACGTACCTACATCACTGCACGTGAATGGGCACTTGCACGTCTTTGCGCTGACTTCAAGACTCCTTACGGTGCGGAAATGACCTTTATCGGCGAACATCTGCCGGAACTGTGTCCCTTTATGCAGGAGCCGTACTCGCCTCAGGCGGTAAATCAGGCACGTAACTCCTTTAAGAAAAAGGTCAGAAAATCCGCTGCCACTTTCCTCTATGGTGCTATGTGCGGATTCTTTACCCCTGAAGAACTGGACGATATTCTCTTCGAAGCAAATGAGGTCTCAAAGTTCTTCCTCGAAATCGAAGGAACAACCCTTGAACTCGATGAGGAAATCGATATCGAGGATAAGATTTCCCGGATTATGAAAAATCTGGGAAGTTCTGCACGAACCATGCTTAAAAACAGACTGGAAACTAATTCCGCAGATGATGATGAGGACGATAACGATGAAGACGTCATTGACGTCCCTGTAGAAGAAACATCAGAAAAGCATGTTTCATCTGATGCCGGGTCTTCGGATAGACTCTGATTTCTTCTCTATTCATTAACCATAACTTTTTTTGTCCAGAACTGCTGATATACTATACAGATATACAATGGCGTTTGCAAAACTTGAAAAGAAGTTCTTCGGTACAAACGGCGCTCGCGGAGTCACCGGAAAAGACATGAACCCGTCCTTTGCTCTTGGCATCGCAGAAGCGTACGGAACACTCTTAGGTCCGGGAAAAACCGTTGGAATCGGTATGGATACCAGAACATCCGGTCCCGCTCTTGATGCGGCAGTAAAAGCAGGACTTACCGCCTGTGGATGTAATGTAATCGACTTCGGTATCCTTCCAACACCGGCTCTTCAGTACGTCATCCTTTCAAAGAAACTCGATGGGGGCGTTATGATAACTGCATCCCACAATCCGCCTGAGTACAATGGGATTAAAATCATCGAAGCAGACGGAACCGAGATGGGTGATGAACGCACTATTCAGATAGAGCAGATTTACTTAAACGGCGAATCAAAACCAGCGGACTGGGATAAGTTAGGAACAGCATCCGAAGACTTTGAAGCATACAAACTCTACATCGATGCAATTGTCTCCGGATTTCCTGAAAACATCGGCAAAGGAATGACTGTTGCAATCGACCCCGGATGCGGCGCTGCATGTAAAACCGCTCCTGAAATCTTCAAACGCCTCGGCTGTGATGTTGTCGTAATCAATCCTGAGTTTGACGGACACTTCCCCAGACGCCTTCCCGAACCCTCGGAAGAAGGATTAAAGAATCTATCAGCCTCTGTCGTAAAGTCAGGTGCAGTATTCGGTATTGCCCATGACGGAGACGCTGATCGTGCCGTTTTCGTTGATGAGACGGGAAAATTCATGGATGGAAACATCACCTTAGCCCTTCTTGCCTCATATTATGCAGAACAGCAGCCGGGAGGAGAGATTGTAACGCCGGTAAGTTCTTCCGGCATCATCGAGGCAGCCGGAAAAGAGTATGGATGCACCACGCTTTACACCGTAGTCGGAAGCCCGTATGTAGCGCGTACCATGCGCGAAGAACTTGACATGGGACGAAATGTTATCATCGGCGGTGAAGGAAACGGCGGTGTTATCTATCCGAAACATCAGTTCTGCCGCGATGGAGGCATGTCCGGCGCAGTTCTTTTAGCCCTTCTTGCCGCACGTAACGTTCCGTTATCAGCACTTATCGCTAAGCTTCCGAAATACACCATGTATCAGGAAAAACGCACAACGCCGAAAGCAAAAGAAATTACTGCCCACATGAAAGAGTTCTTCAAAGATCTTCCCATGGATACCCGTGATGGAATCCGCATCACTAAAGGCGGTGCATGGGCATTAATCCGTCCGTCAGGAACCGAGCCGCTTATCCGTGTTTACGCCGAGTCACAGGATGCAGCAGAAGCAAAGGAACTTCTGGACGTAATCTTAAACGAAATCAAGCCCTTCCTTGCCTGATTCCGTTCACAAAATACACTATTTTTTCAGGGATGAAGTCCCTGTTATGCACGGTAACCGTAAGAAGAATTACATCCTCGCGGCTGCGTACTGCATCTAAGAACGGAGTACTTTTATTTCGAATCACGCCAAGCACCGGCGTTTCGCCGTCGAGTGTTTCAAAGACAGCTTTCTGAAACACTTCTGCAGATGACTCCATGTATCCTAACTCATCCATTAAAATCAGCTCTGCAGGGCGTTTCAGATACAAAGGTCCGTATGTATCGAATATTTCAGGGAATACGGTTTTTCCGTCAGGACTCCGGTGCGCTGCGCGATGACCTTTTTCCGGTGTTTTTTCTGCAGGGTAAATCATCACATCAGAAGAGCCGTCTGCTGTATAATTCGCTCCCATTGTCCTGAATCCGCCGGGTATGATGCCGAGCATATCCACTGCTTTAGTTATCGCGGTACTTTTTCCAATCTGTACCTCTCCGGTTAGGAAGATATGCTTTTTCATAATTCTGTATATATATCTGCGGCTTAGAGAATCAGTGTTTCGGCTCTACTCGTCAA
>DALTWR010000167.1 GCA_029986975.1 Methanocorpusculum sp. | reverse complement strand
CGGGCTTTTTGTAATTTGTAATCTGTACTTATGCTGCCTTGATAGAGGAGACTTCGGATTTGATGATTTCAAGTCTGCGGACCGGGAAAATCGGCTTGCATACTTCAAACATCTTCTTGGAAAGTTCTCCTTTAAGCATTGCATTGACAAATCCGCCGAAGTCTGCTTCCTTTGCATAGTCTTCAACGACTTTGACCATTGCTGCACGGATTTCCTGTGCCTGTGCAAGTCTTGCGTGGCTGATGGTAAATCCGGTAATGGTAACCTGAATCTGTCTGTCAGATCCGAGCGGAGTTACGGTAATGGTAGAGTCGATACGGGTTGCCCGGCGCTTGACCATAGCTCTGATGAACTCTTTTGCCATTTCGTGTCCGACGAAGTTCGTGTATCCTGCATCGCCTGCAACTTCTGCAATCTTGAAGGATGCACGGATGTTCTGCTTTGAGTAGTCCTGGATTAATTCTCCAAGGCTGACGGTTAATACGCGGCCGGGGATGTTTTCTGCGTCAGAGGAAACAATCTCACCGATTAACTGCTTACCGAGGAACTCCGGTGCATAGACCTTGAACCAGGACTTTGCTTTCCATCCCTCAAGCTTGCGTCCGCCGCTTGATTTCTTTCTTGCCATGTTATTTCACCTTACTGTTTTTTCATTATGTTTTTCAGCAGATTCACTGATCTGCCAAGCAACAGATAAATTCATCAGATAATCATCTGCAGTTGCAAGCACTGTTCTGGGGGATTCCCCGGAAAACTCTGCTTTAACTAACCCATTTTCAACGCTGCATTTCATATATCCTGCATTGTCAGGAGATAATGCATCTGCAATTTCTTTTGCAGAATCTGTTTTTGAGATGATAGTTCCTTTTATTTTCATGCGAACTCCGGGATTGTGCTGAGAAACTCTTCCTGACACTCAAGCGGAAGTTCTCCTCCGGCGCGGGTTTTATGTCCGCCTCCGGCGCCTCCAAACTTTTCGGCTGAGGTTTTCATGAACTGTTCAAAGTCAACATCTGCATCCTGCGGCGCACGGGCTGATACTTTCAGGTATGCCGGCGCTTTTCCAATCACAATTACCGGACAGTTTTTGTCTGCGGCAAGCAGGTCAGCAACATCTGATGCAGCGTCAGCATCAGAAACTTCCCATACAGAGGGGCGCAGGTTTTGTGCGGCTGCTGCGTTTTCGAGGATATGTTTTCTAAACGCGGCTGCGGTATTCCATGCTTCATCTGCTTTTGCGGCATCTCCCGCAGCGACTGCAAATCCTAAATCTGCACGCCCGGATTTTCCGCATGCGTCGATGACTGCTGCTAAGGAATGCGCATCCTGAATTGTTTCGCGCAGAAGTTTCCAGCTGTCTCCATAGACTCTCTCAAGAGATGCAGCAGAGGCAGAGGAGCGCAGAATAATTTCCGAGAGGAAAAGTCCTGCGTATGCTTCGTCAGTTGTTGTTTCCTGACAGCGTGTCTGGATTTTTTCTGCCAGTGCTGCATCTCCGGAAACGCCTGGAAGATAGGGAAGTGCTGCGATTTCAATCTGTTCTCTGGTGGTACGTCCGGGTAAAAGGATTCCTTTTCCGGGAACAATCAGATTGTCGCCAATTGCTTCATCTATTATTGTCCGGTTCATTCCGGAAACTTTCTGGTTGTCACCGAGAATTCCTGCGAGAACAAGACCTGCTAAATCTCTGTTTTCGCGGTCTAATGCGGCTGCGACGAGATATGCGCATCCTGCTGCGGAAAGTTCGGTTTCGCCGTCAAGTCCTTCGAGACGCGGGTTTATGTGATACGGCGTTTTTGCATAGGGTATGTGATGATCAATAATTATTACTGATTCGGAAAGTTCCGACTCAGATGCTCCAAGGTCACAGAGTATTGAAATTTCAGGGCGTTCAACATCTTCTGCTTTCAGATGAGGTAGGAATCTCAGTCTGAAGGCGATGTTTGCACGCTGTAATGCAATACAGAGAATTGCTGCTGCTGCGATACCGTCTGCGTCGTGATGCGAATAGACATCCGCATAATCCATTGTACGCAGGCGGTCTGCAATTTTTGCGGCTGATTCTTTGATTGACATTGGAGGTTTGTGATGATTTTATCTGGAGAGAAGAATCTCTGCAGTCTCCGGGGAGTATGCCCAGGTTGCCGGAAGTTTTCCGTTTCCGGTGTAGTATTTCACGAGTCTTCTAATCTTTGCTTCAGTTAACTGGAGCTGGCGTTTGTTGTGAAGGTCGTGTTTGTTGTCGGTTAAGTGTTTTCTCATTCCGAGAGCTTTGTGCATGAGGTTTCTGAGATCTTCAGGGATGTCATCTGCCATGTTGTTCTCGATGATGATTTTGTTAATCTTCTTGCCGGTTGCAAGCTTTACGTCCGGAACGCCGTGTTTGTCACGGAGAACGAGACCGATAGCTGCGCTGGAGAGACCGGTTCTGCGAAGTTCGACGACTTTTGCCTCGACTTCTTTTGCGTTTTTGTTAGACCATTCAGGAGCTTCAGTTCTGAACGGACGAACAGAGGAGGCAATACCTCTTCTTCTTGCATGCATTCGTGCCATGATTTTCACCTATGCGGAACTGTAAGACCAATGCTGAACCGTACATCAGCTGACGTATCAGATGCGTCCCACGTAATTTGTATCTGATACGGGTAAGTCACGAAAAGAGCAGCTTAATTGGAATAGATACGGGAATATACTCACACGTATCAATTCATTCCGGCTGACTCATCGTAATCCCAAAGCCTCAGCGTTTGCCGGGCAGTGTTTTTTGAAACACGTCGGACTTACTCTAGTCAGCATTCGCTTATGGATAGCGAAGTGCTGGATATATATTGGATATGGCAGGTATTAATAGTTGCGGCGATTCAAACCTCGTCCCCTAAACCATGAGGCACATATCTAACCTCACAGAAAACATCTGCGCCGGCCAAAACAACAGCCGACACCATAAAATAAAAAAGAAAACCTGTAATTGTGATTTACTCAATCACAATAGCCGGCTTAAACGGCAGCGCAGATTTTG
>DALTWR010000166.1 GCA_029986975.1 Methanocorpusculum sp. | reverse complement strand
ACCTAACCCCATCATCAGGACAGAGACCAGCAGAAATTCATTTACCCAGAACAGCGCAGAAAAGAAAAGCCCTAAGAAAAATCCGGTCTTTGAGCGTCCTAAGAAGTGATTCAGCGCGGCATAGAATTTGTCAACCTGTTCTGAAAGTGAAGAGAGGATTTCAGTGCGTTTTTCTTCGGACTTCTTTTTAAGGAAGAATCCCGCGCCGCCTAATACTACTTTTCTCCCGAATGAGGGTATCTTTGCCATGAAAATGAAGAGAATAACAACGGCGAGAAACACGGCAACCGCGATATATGATAAGGAAAGATAGACCTGCGGCACATCGATATTTGAGAAAAAAATATTGAGCATAACAGCCCCCGCCAGTGCTCCGAAGGCGAGGACTATTGCATCGAATACCCTTTCCATTAAAACAATCGCTGTCGCATCGGCGACCGGTACGTTTACCTTTGTGAGTTCATAGATTCTAACCGGTTCTCCTCCAACCTGTGACGGCGTGACGGATGCTACGAACTGGTTCGAGCAGACAAGGTTTAGAGTGTGCAGGAATGGTATTTTGTAGCCTAATGACCAGCTCATTATCTGTATTCTGTTCGCCCAGAAGCAGATGGATACGATATGCATCAGAATTGCTAACAGGATGAACCAGATGTTGCAGTTTTTAAGTTCGGTTAAGGTGTTGACGTCGACGGTGAAAAACAGGACTACGAATAGAACCGTTACACTGATAGCGATTGAGAGTATCAGCCATTTCTTCTGTTTTTTATCCATCGGTTCCTCTCTGTGTGTTCATATATTTGGCGTGCCTGAATAAATAAGTGAATCATCGATGATAATGATTTACCCGTTTATCTAAAATACAAAGCAGCAATTCAGTACCAGCTCTGAAGCACAAAGTCTGTTGTTCCGGTTTTAAGTATATAAATGAATTTCCCAAAACTGAATTTTTTTCGATTTTGGGAAACTCGTATGATGACGTAAGAAGACTCAGCCGGGATAAAAACTGAATTGGACTATGAATTAAAGAATTGCTTGTAATTATTCAGCCCTGTATTTTAGACATGTAGCTGAATAGGTATCTATGTTATTCACTAATGAGCGATTCCCTCATCCGTACAATATCATTATGCAGCGCCGGAATCTGATTAACAGCAAAGTGCCATATCATTTCCAAATCAACTGCAGGATATTCGTGAATCAAAACATTTCTCAATCCTACCAGTTTCTTCCATGGGATTTCCGGATAATCATCAGCACAGGGATGCAGAAGAATATTTCTTGCTGCTTCGCCGATTATTTCAAAGAACCGGATAACACCCGCGCTGCATAGAGGATTTGATATGAACTCCTCGAAGGTAATGTCAGACACTGCTGATATAATATACTCAGTCTGTTCTAAGATGTCATCTAACCGATTTATGACAGCCTGTTCAGACACGTGCACACTCGCTGGAAGACATGATTATATACGCATCATGCAGAGCTGAATGTAAGAACCGTTCACCGCTCCATTTTTCAGATACTAAATCTACGTTCCGTCCAAATAAGCCGGTGAGATATTCATGAAGGTCAAAGAGATTATCATACGTTGCAGCATCAGGAGAAAATACGTAGAGCAGGTCGATATCTGATTCTGCTGTATCTTCGCCGCGTGCGACTGAACCGAAGAGCCTGAGCTGAGTTATACCGAAACGGGATTTTATATCTTCCAGATTTTCGGTAAGTTTCTGCATAACCTCCTCTTTAATGCTCACGTATTCAGTCATGGTTTACGTATAGTATTTTGTTCTTCTGGATTATGAGTGTTTCTAAGGCGGTGAAAAAGAGGCTGTTTAATCATATCTCCAAACTATCGGACATAGGTATTCTATGACGTCATCCGCTGTTAAAAAATACTTTGAGCGCGTATATAGATAAGAGGAACATCAGAAATATGAATATTTTATTTGTCATCTGCGGCGAAGGATTCGGTCATGCATCACGAAGTACCAAACTTGCCCGTCATTTACAGAAGCGCGGACACAAGATTGTCATTGCCGCATATGATAAGTCGTTAGAGTTTGTAAAAAAACAGATTGACTGCAAAATATATGAAACATGCCGCGAGGTTACCCTCGAAGGAGACGGCGGATACTTTGATTTGAAAAAGACCATCTCTTCATCGGCAGGAATTCCAAAGGCACTTGCCAAATCATTTTTCAGTGTGAGAAAAATCATTCAGGATGAAAATATTGATTTGGTTGTTGCTGACACGATGTTTGCCGCCGGCGCTGCTGCAAAGTCGCTTAAAAAACCGGTTGTGTTTATCACGAACCAGAATTATTTCTCGTCGTTAGCGCATCCGGATGCTATCTACTGGAAAGAGTTTGGAAAAATTATCAGCGGCTATCACTCGCGTGTTCCTGATGTTGTGTTAGTTCCTGATTTTCCTGAGCCTGATGCACTCTGCGGATATAATTTCAGAATCGCAGATAAAGACAAGGATAAATTCAAATTCATCGGACCTATTTTAGATCCGTCTATCTATAACGAGACGCCGTCAAAGGAGATTGTCTTTACGAGTTTCGGCGGCGAGCCGTACAAGATGCCTCTGTATCAGATGCTTAAAGAAATTGCTGATGAGTCAGAGGATATGATTATCAATGTCTATTCGCCGGCAGAACATTTACCGGAGGAGTCGGAACATTTTAGAATCATCGGGTATAAGGAAAATCTCTATCCTGAGATGGCAAAAGCGAAGGCGGCTATTATTCACGGCGGTTTAACTACGCTTCATGAGGCGCTTTTCTTCGGAAAACCGGTTCTCTTAATTATTGACCCGTATCATCCGGAACAGGGCAATAACGGACGAAAGGTTCGGGATATGAATTGTGGGGTGATGCTCGCCGGAAATGCAGTTACGAAAGAGTCTATGGAAGAGGCTTTAAGGAAGTGTCTTTCGATGCAGCCGAAGGATATGCAGGGACTTTATAAGGAGTACTGCGGTCTTGAACGGGCGACTGAAATTATTGAGGGTTTTGACAAACAAGTGT
>DALTWR010000165.1 GCA_029986975.1 Methanocorpusculum sp. | reverse complement strand
GTTATAAGCAATGAATGTCCTTGGTGCGCGCAGATTTCTCAATTTACTGACTTTCTGATTTTTCTTTTAGCATCTGTTTTTGTACTATATCTTGAATGAACCAAGTGATATTCTGATTTTTATGTTTATTTTTAGAATTTACATTTAGGTATCGAAAACCCACCAATAATAATCGTTACATTCAGTTATGCAGGATTGTTTACATCTGATTTAGTTATTAGTAATTTACAAAACAACACTGTTAATTATTTGTTAATCATTTTGTATTTTTTACCGGATTGTTTGCCCACTGTTAATTATCAAAAATACCCTTTGAATACGTATGTTTAAATATACTCCAAACAAACTTCTATTATCCGAGGTTATTATCTATGGATATTAAGTATGTTACAACTACCTGTCCGTACTGTGGAGCAGGCTGTACCTTTAACCTTGTCGTAAAAGACGGCAAGATCATTGGTACTGCCCCGTCCCAGAGAGGACCAGTCAACCAGGGTAAACTTTGTCCGAAGGGAATCTTCGGTTTCGAGTTCATCAACTCCCCTGACCGTCTGACCACTCCGCTTATCAAAGACCCGAAGACCGGCGAGCAGAAACCTGCAACCTGGGAAGAGGCTCTTAAAGTCATTGCAGAAAACTTCGCAAAGTACAAGCCGGAAGAGTTCGCAGTAATTTCTTCTGCACGCTGCTGTAACGAAGACAACTACGCAATGCAGAAATTCGCAAGAATCGTCTTAAAGACCCCGAACATCGACCACTGCGCAAGACTTTGCCACGCACCGACTGTCGCAGGACTTGCAAAAGTCTTCGGATCCGGAGCATCTACAAACTCCTTCGACGACCTTGCAATCGCTGACCTTGTTTTCATCATCGGTTCCAACAACCTTGAAGCACACCCGCTTGCAGGCCGCAGAATCATGGAAGCAAAGAAGCGCGGAGCACACATCATCGTCTGCGACCCGCGTGTAACGCCGACTGCAAAACAGGCAGAAATGCACATGCAGCACTTCCCGGGAACTGATATCCAGCTCTTAAACTGCTTAATGAAATACATCATCGAGAACGACTGGATTGACCACGAGTTCGTCGAGAACAGATGCAACGGCTACGAAGACTTAAAGAAATGCGTCACTCAGGACAAATACAACTGGGAGAACACTTCTGCAATCACCGGCGTTCCGGTAGAGCAGCTTCAGACCGCATTACAGTGGCTCCATGAATGCCAGCACAAGACCGCATTCGTCCACTGCCTTGGTATCACTCAGCACACCGTCGGTGTTGACAACGTCAGATCCATCGCCCACATCCAGACCATCCTTGGAAACATCGGAAAGCCCGGATGCGGTGTCAACGCACTTCGTGGACAGAACAACGTTCAGGGATCCTGCGATATGGGAGCACTTCCGAACGTTTACTCCGGCTACCAGTCCGTCATGAACGCAGACGCAGCAAAGAAAGTTGCAGAGTACTGGGGTGTTGAGTCTGTTCCGCAGGGCAAACTTGGTCTTCACATCCCCGAGATGCTTGAAACCTTATACGAGCACCCGGACCAGGTCAAGTGTATGTACCTCCTTGGTGAAAACCCGGTCATGTCCGACCCGAACTCCAAGATGGTCGAACAGGCAATGGAGAACTGTGAATTCTTAGTCGTACAGGATATCTTCAACACCGAAACCTCCAGATACGCAGATGTCGTCTTACCGGGCGCATGCTACGCAGAAGAAGACGGTACCCAGACCAACGCAGAACGCCGTGTCCAGAGATTCAGAAAGGCACAGAACCCGCCGGGAGAATCCAAGCAGGACTGGGAAATCATGAAGATGATTGCAGAAGCAATGGGATACGGAAAGTACTTCCCGTGGGAAAAGACCGAAGATGTCTTCAACGAAATGAGAGGAATCACCCCGCAGTATGCAGGTATCACCTACGCAAAACTCGAAGGTGACGGTATCCAGTGGCCGTGCCCGACCGAAGACCACCCGGGAACACCGATTCTCCACATTACCCAGTTCAACGGAATGCCGGAAGGCAAAGCATGCCTCGAAGCAATCGAACACCGCCCGCCGGCAGAAGTTATCGATGCAGACTATCCGTTCTGGCTCACCACAGGAGCAACCATCTGGCACTGGCCGAGCGGCTCTATGACCAGAAGATGCAACCAGCTTGACCGCGACTGCCCGACTGCATGGCTCGAAATGAACGAAGTTGATGCAAACAAACTCGGCGTCAAAGACGGCGAAAAGGTTGTTCTCTACTCACGCCGCGGAGAAGTCGAAGTTGCAACCCGTGTCTTCAACGATATCAAGCCGGGAGTCTTCTTCATGCCGTTCCACTTCATCGAAGCACGTGCAAACCTCGTTACCAACACTGCATACGACCCGGTTTCCAGAACTCCGGAGTACAAGGTCTGTGCTGTTAACATTAAGAGAAAGGAGGCCTAAAAATGTCAGCAAAAGGCGATATGTTCTACGCATGGACAAACGATGCAAATATCAAAGGAGAATGCGGAGGAGCAGTCTCAACCCTTCTGAAGTACTTACTTGAGAAGAAGATTGTTGACATGGTCTTAACCGTCAAGAAAGGTGTCGATGTATATGACCCGCAGCCGGCATTCATCACCGACCCGGCAGAGATTGATGCTGTTGCAGGATCTCTCCACTGCGGTACTCTGCTTCTTCCGAAGCTCATCAAGAAATACTTAAACGGTGCAAAAGACATGAAGGTCGCAGTTACCTGTAAGGGCTGTGACGCAAAAGCACTCTACGAACTTGCAAAGCGTAACCAGATTAACATGGACAACGTTGTTTCCATCGGTCTGAACTGCGGTGGAACTGTTTCTCCGCAGGTCGCACGCAAGATGATCCGTGAAGAGTACGGTGTTGACCCGGACAAAGTATTCAAGGAAGAAATCGACAAGGGACAGTTCATCATCGAATACACTGATGAGAACGGTGCACACCAGTCCAAGGGAATCAAGATTGATGAACTTGAAGAGAAAGGCATCGGACGCAGACTTAACTGTCAGCGCTGTGAAACCAAGATTCCGCGCCAGTGCGA
>DALTWR010000164.1 GCA_029986975.1 Methanocorpusculum sp. | reverse complement strand
ATCTAAAGCTGATTGAAGTGTGTATTTTTGTATAATTAATCTGTGCAATGAGTTGTGTTTTTATTGTTATATGTCAATTATTAGATAAGAGTGTGATGCATGTTTGAAAAGCGTATCTTTGAGACTGACTTTAAAACCGCTCTGAAAGAAGAGATGGAACTGCAGAGAATGAGTGTCCGCCGTTTATCTGAGCTTACTGATATCCCGGCTGTTACTTTGTATAAGATTCTCACCGGAGAACGCGACCCGCGTCTTAGCACCGTGAAACGGATTGTTGAGGTCTTCTCTCCGAACTATGGCAAATTCATCGCTGTTATCGCGGTCAAATTTCTGCTTGATGATGTTGAAGGAACACGTATCTCCTGCGGGGGAAAAGAGTACAGGATTCGCGGGTATGCTGCAGGTTCGTATGAGGAGGGTCTGATTGCTGCTGTGCGGGCAAGAAATGACGGGGCTGCCGGAATTATCTGTGCGCCGATTCTCTCATCACTGGTCGAAAAACTGGTTGATATTCCGGTATCAATTATGAAGCCTGAATCCCTCGCGATTAATTCAGCTGCTGAATCGCTTGCAAAACGGCTGTAGCGGTTTTGCTGAGCGAAAATACTAGACGAGCTGAGATATCTTTGGGTATTGCTGTATCTGTGTCCGAGCCCTACGGGCGAGTTTGTCAATTCCCACTGACAAAACCAAAAACCTTCATTTCAGTGATTGGGCTGAACAGTTACTTCTATTTTTACTTTACCAGAGTTTTCCGCAGTTCGGGCAGAGAATCGCAGGTCTTCTTCCGCACCTCGGGCATATCAGCTGCCCGCGTGAGTTCTGCGTTAGTTCAGCGCCGCATTCACGGCAGTATATTTCCTTGGTATATCCACAGCTGTGTCGGACAGGCATAATAGTATTATTATCCTGCTGGATAATAGTCTTTTGTATGGAAAAGAGCTACTCATGCGAGGGATGGGATTCGAACCCATGAACTCCTAGAGACTGCGCCCTAAACGCAGCGCCGTTGGCCGACTTGGCAACCCTCGCTCTTTGTTTTCTATATACTGTAATTCTCTATACTATTATGTGTGATGTCTAAATACTCTTTTGTATATGTCCGCGGGATACTGTCCCTTCTTTATCCAAATTACTTATAATCACATAACACATACATAATATCTATATGACTACCCTTCAGGAATATCTTAAAGAATGCGGGGCTGCAGATAATCTGTCAGCTCTTATTCTCCTCATTGCAGAACAGGCAGTGCCAATTCGCGAGGCATTTATCAGCAATCAGAACTATGCTGACTCCAAAAACTCTTCCGGCGAGACTCAGGCAGAGATGGATACCTGGTCTGACACTCATATCACCAATACGCTTGCCGCAAGCGGACTTGTCCGTGAAGTCGCATCCGAAGAACGTGATGAGATTGTTCATCTTGTCGAGTCAGCTCCATACTCTGTGGTTATGGACCCGCTTGACGGTTCTTCCTTAATTAAGGTAAACCTCTGTGTAGGAACTATTGTGGGAATTTATGAGGGAAGCTCTCTTCAGGCAGGTAAGAATCTGAAGGCAGCATTCTATATGCTCTATGGACCCATGACAACAGTCACTGTTTCTGTCGGCAAAGGTGTTGCCATTTTCGCCCTTGATAAAGACGGCGTCTATAAGATGCTGAAAAACAATGTCAGAATTCCGGAAGGAAACCTCTACGGCAGCGGCGGAATCCGTACCGAGTGGCTTGAAAAGCATGCAAAGTTCATCAGCCGCATCGAAAATGAAGGCGCAAAGAACCGCTACTCCGGCTCATTTGTCGCAGACTTCCATCAGATTTTAACCTACGGCGGCGTTTATGCATATCCGCCGTCAGAAAAACAGCCGAATGGAAAACTGCGTCTGGTCTTTGAGGCAAATCCGATAGGATTTCTTGCAGCGCAGGCGGGAGGTGCTATCTCCAACGGTGTTTCATCCACACTTGAGATTGTTCCTGAAAAAGTTCATCAGAGAACACCGATTTATGTCGGAAGCCGCGGAATGATTGCCAAGATTGAATCTATTGAATAATATTCATGACAACCCTTGCAGTCTATACTAAACCCATGGGGGGAATCGCCGGGCGTGTCCGGGTTTATCCGGATATTCTGGCATCCGTAGATAAAGCTTTGAGAAAAGCAAAAGGCGATGTACTATCAGACTTTGTCGTAACACACATAGCAGACCGTGTGGTAATTCTTCTCGTCTATGCAGATGATAAAGAGCAGGAGGCAGCAGATGTTTTGTGGGGTGCTTTTGTTGATGCAGAATCTACGGTTAAATCCCGCAATCTTTTCAGAGCTTCGGCAAAACCGTCATTTGCTCAGATGAAAGTAGATGACGATGAGTCAGTTCCCTTCGTACTCTCTCTTGCAGCATCAGATGACCCGCAGTTCTGGAAGTTTCTCAATGTTCCTGAAACTCAGGCGGTTTCTGCGGCATCTATTCTTCTGTGCAGAACTGAAGGACTTTTCTGCACCACGCCGGAGTTCTTAGAACTCTTCGCTTCCAAGGAGACGAATGAAAAAGGCATCTGTCCTGTAAGTCTTTGTGATGCAGCACTCGTCAGAACAAAAGTGACTCCGGTTGCTGCTCTCGGCTTTACGCTGGGAAATGGAATCCTCACAGGTCCGCTTGATTTATTTGATAATCCTGCATTCGATGCCGCACGGAAAAGGGCGTCTGAAATATACTGATAATTCATTTCTCAAATCCATATTCCATTTTTTAGTGCCTGACTTTTGTTCATACAGTATTCTGCGCACCCATCTCTGTCTTTGACTATAATCCCCACGAATAATTTCGGGAGTCCGAAATTTGTTTTTTCATGTTTTAAGATTGGGTGCGGACTCATGTATTTAAACCTATGTGTTTCTATGCCTCAGATGCCAAAAATGATGCAAATAGCCTTGGATTGGATAAACGGAGGCTGTTTGGCACTGGATTTATATGCTCATCATGCACATGAATATAGGTAAGTGTCGAGGGAAGGCTATCAACAGCTCCTGACACATACCATAATACCAACCAATAGGTAATCGAATTACTCGAGGAAACTT
>DALTWR010000163.1 GCA_029986975.1 Methanocorpusculum sp. | reverse complement strand
AAAGTCCATGACCTGCAGACATGCTCAATGGATTCTGTTGAGTATGTAAAACGGAGTTATTACTTTGTCAGAGATGAAATCCCGCACTCATGGGACATTATGGCAGATGTCGTCTCAAAAAGAGCCAGTGACGTGCTCATTAACAAGACAGGAATCTGCTGGACGAAAGCATGTCTTCTTGCAGCACTTCTTCGGGCAAACAAAATACCTGCGGGAATAAGCTATCAGCTGCTTACCCGCGCTGATGACGGAAATTATGACGGATATATTGTTCATGCGTTAAACACTGTCTATATCAGTGAGGCATCCTGCTGGATTCGACTGGATGCACGAGGAAACAAGGATAATATCCATGCTGAATTCAGTCTGGATGATGAACAACTGGCATATTCAATCAGGACTGAGTTTGGAGAACATGATTTACGGGAAAATCATCCTGACTTAGATGAACGACTGGTAAAAATTCTTGAGGGATGTCAAACTATTCAGGATATTACTACAGACTTTACCGACTTATAACTGCGGCAGATGTAATCTGCTGTTTCCCAATATACGTCAGGAACAACTACCCTGTTTGAAATAACTGTTTTGAAAAAAGTCTCTGTTGATGTAAAATGTAAGTTGGGTATTACCCAATTTACATAATCTTGCCGAGAAGGCGGATAGAGTTGGTCATGTCCGGTCCAAGCGGGGAACCGAAGATGATCTGAGTAACGCCTGCTGCGGTTAAGTCTTCGCACTTCTGTCTGATGGTGTCCGGGGTACCGCAGATGGTGAATGCGTTAAGTTCTGCGTCACCGACAAGTTCGTTGACAGACTTGAAGTCAAAGCGTGCAAGTGCGTCTTTGATCTTTGCGACGTTGCCGAGGTCAAGGCCGTGGCGCTGTAAAAGTGCTTCCGGAGATCCTGCTGCAATGAATGCAGAGACAATCTTTGCTGCCTTCTTTGCTTTCTTCTCATCTTTGTCGATGGAAAGTGCAGTGTATGCTCCGACATCGAAGCCCTTCTTGCCGACTTTCTCGCATGCTCCCTTGATGATTGGGATTGCAATTTCGAAGTCCTTCGGGTTGGATGCGTTGATTAATGCTCCGTCTCCCTTAAGTCCTGCGAGCTCAAGTACCTTCGGTCCCTGTGCACCGACGTAGATTGGGACTCCCTTCTTTCCCGGAAGAGTGACACCAGTGAGTTTTGCACCGTCGTAGTCGAAGTAAGTCTTTCCGGACTTCTTCATTTCTGCACCAGAGCAGAGTTCACGGATAGTGTCGATTGCTTCTCCAAGTCTTGCGACCGGCTTTTCTGCTTTGATGCAGAGCTTCGGAAGAGTGGAAAGGTCACCAGGGCCGATACCGAGGGTTGCACGTCCGTCGGAAATTTCGTTAAGAGTGCATGCAAAGGATGCCATTGCTGCCGGAGTGTCAGTGAAGGAGTTCATGATACCCGGACCCATCTTAAGGGTGGTGGTTGCCTGTGCAACTGCAGTTAATACTGCGTAGCAGTGTCTGTTGTTGTAGTGGTTAGTAATCCATGCATAGTCAATGTCTTTGCTCTCTGCAAGTTTACAGAAGTTAACAACCTGCTTTACGTTTACGTTGCCAGGAACGAATTCAATACCGTAAGTCATAGTTCTTTACACCTCATAGTTATGGTTTTACTCCTCAACATAAATATATTCTGATTCTCAGGTCTGAAAAGACGCCCAAATTGGCCTTATTCAGAGACAGATTTAAACGGGCTTTAATTCAGGCGTTTTTTTATGCGCTCTTTCACGCGCTTTTTATGCGCCTCACGTGCCCCTCGCAGCAGAATCACCTTTCAAAGAACTGAATCTATCGATAATCGTAAAAAGAGAGAACTCTAAACAATATACAACACAGGACTTGTGGGGTAGTGGATATCCTTTCGGGCTTCGAACCCGAAGAACCGGGTTCGATCCCCGGCAGGTCCGTATCGTTTTTTTATGTTTTAAAGCATACATCTAAGTATGGTCTTATCTTCATCTATCATTCGTCAGCGTCTCGCAGACAAAACCCTCGGAATTGAGCCGTTTGCAGAAGAATCCCTTCAGCCCTCGTCGTATGACCTCAGGAGCGCAGAAGATATCGTCATAAAAAAAGGAGAACTCACGCTTGTTCCAACCATGGAATTCGTATCTCTTCCTGATGATTTATGCGCAACCCTCTGGGGACGTTCATCATTCGGCAGAAAAGGAGTTGTCTTAGGCGCGGGATATATCGACCCCGGATTTCGCGGAAACTTAACACTCTGCATGGTAAATAATGGTCCTGAAGATATTCCTGTCACTAAAGGTATGCGCGTTGTCCAGATGCTGATTCATCCGGTAGAAGGAAAAGTCGAGTCTGCCTATGACGGACATTATCAGGACAGTCATGGCGTTGTCAAATCAAAATTATAATTATTGAAAATTCTCATCTCCCTTTTTTATCCTTAGAACGTCAGAATCCCAAGAGTAAACAGCATCACCGGAATCATAATCGAACCCATACAGTACAGCCGTGAAATGCCTGTCAGCTCCGGAATAAGTCCGGCAGCCGTTGATATGACAAGCAGAAATATGCCAAATGGTCCGCAAAGAACAGCAGTAAGCACGGTTAAAAGAAGCAGTACAGCAAGTGCCAGGGGTTTTTGAGGAATCTTTGCAGCAAGCGTTCCTGTTTTTGAGAGAAGAACAACAGCAAAGTAGCCGACTGCCGCCGCGCATCCTGCGGCGGCGAGCATCAGTGGAAGGCTTGGCAGATTAAACTCAGCAAGAACTGCCATAGAGCCCGATCTCATCCTGCCCACTGCATAGAGAGCTGCAATCCCCAAAACCGCATTTGCCGTGTTTGCTGCAGACGTGGATAACAGATATCCGTGCGGTCTTCCTTCGTCAAAATGAATTCCGCGTTTTCGAATGGCGAGAACAGCATTCGCTGTTCCGCTTGAAAAACCCGGAAGCCATCCCACAACAGCGCCTGCGAAAGTTCCTTTCAAAGATGATTTAAGAATCTCGCCGCGCTTAGTTCCAAGTCCGGAAAACACCTGCGGCACAACAGTCCCAGGTCTTTTAAGCGACAGCAGAAGAACCGG
>DALTWR010000162.1 GCA_029986975.1 Methanocorpusculum sp. | reverse complement strand
ATATACATCAATGTACAAAAATAAACATCGTGAATTATTATGTCTAAAGAAATACCTTACAAGATATATCTCCACGAAAATGAGATGCCGAAATACTGGTATAACATCCGCGCAGATATGAAAAAGAAACCAGCACCTCTTCTCCATCCGGTAACACACAAGCCGGTAACCTTTGAAGATCTGCAGCCGGTTTTCTGCGACGAACTGATTAAACAGGAACTCGATGACACAACACCGTACTTCGAAATTCCTGAAGATGTCTATAATTTCTACCGCATGTACCGCCCTTCTCCTCTTGTCAGAGCCTACTGTCTTGAAAAACTTCTGGACACTCCGGCAAAAATCTACTACAAGTTTGAAGGAAACAACACATCCGGTTCACACAAATTAAACTCTGCGATTGCACAAGGGTATTACGCAAAACAGCAGGGACTTACCGGTGTTACCACAGAAACCGGCGCAGGACAGTGGGGAACAGCCCTTTCAATGGCCTGCGGATATCTCGGTCTGAAATGTCATGTCTTCATGGTCAAAGGAAGCTACGAACAAAAACCGTTTCGAAAAGAGGTCATGCGCACATACGGAGCTGATGTTACACCATCGCCGTCAGAGACAACAGACGCAGGCCGCCGCATCTTAAAAGACCATCCGGGAACATCCGGCTCTTTAGGCTGCGCCATCTCAGAAGCTGTTGAAACCGCAGAAAAAACACCCGGATACCGCTATGTCTTAGGCAGTGTCTTGAATCAGGTTATGCTCCACCAGTCAATCATCGGTCTTGAATGTAAGACTGCGATGGACAAATACGGCATCGTTCCGGATATGATTATCGGGTGCGCCGGCGGGGGTTCTAACCTTGGCGGACTGATTGCTCCGTTCATAGGTGAACAGCTGCGCGGAGAAGCTAAGTATGAGTTCCTTGCAGTCGAACCCGCATCATGCCCGACACTCACCCGCGGAAAATATGTCTATGATTACTGTGACACCGGAAAAGTCTGTCCGCTTGCAAAGATGTACACGCTTGGCTGCGACTTCATCCCTTCATCAAACCATGCGGGGGGCTTACGCTATCATGGCATGAACTCAGTCCTCTCGCAGCTCTATGATGAAGGAATCCTTAAGGCAACTGCCGTTGAGCAGACGCGTGTCTTCAAGGCAGCTGTCATGTTTGCAAGAATTGAAGGTATTCTTCCGGCTCCTGAGTCGAGCCATGCCATCTGTGCGGCTGTTGATGAAGCACTCCGCTGCAAAGAAACCGGCGAAGAAAAGACGATTCTCTTCGGACTTACCGGCACAGGATACTTTGATTTGAAAGCCTACGAACAGTTCAACAACAATGCCATGACAGATTATATCCCGACAGACGAAGAACTTGAACAGAGTTTTGCAAAGTTCCCGCAGGTGAATTAAGAGATGCTCAACATCACAACCTTTCTGGATGCAAATGCCTGCCGTCTTGACAAGGAAGTCTTCTTCTGTCCTGAGCGGAACACCGCATACACCTCAAAAGAGATTCTTTCCATCTCCTCTGAAATTGCGCGCAGACTGATTTCATTCGGGGTGGAAAAAGGAGACCGCGTGATGCTTTACATGAACAGCACGCCGGAATATCTTTTCTCCTACTTTGCGGTCTGGAGACTTGGTGCGGTTGCTGTTCCTACAAACCGTGTTTACACGGCAAGCGAACTCTCATACATGAGAGAAAACTCAGGTGCGAAGGTAATCATCACAGATGCTGACGGGGCAAAGACCGCAGCAGGTCTTTCCTGCGCGGTGTATGTGCCGGAAAATATCGAATCATTCCGCACGGCAGATATTATTCCGCCTGAAAAAACCGAGTTTTCAGATGTCTGTCAGCTTCAGTACACGTCAGGTACGACGGGAAAACCAAAAGGAGCTATGCTGACGCACGGAAACTGGTTTACTGCTATCCATAATGAATGTGATGTCCTGATGATGCGGCAGGATGATGTCTATCTGGGCATTTACCCGATGGGGCATGTCGGTCTTTCATGGGGCGTTGCAGCCCTTCGTGCCGGCGCACTTTTCATTATGATGGAACGCTACAATCCGGAAGACTATCTCTCATTGTGCAAAGAGCACAAAGTAACAGTACTCGCAGGAATGCCTCCGGTGATTCATTATCTTTCCGAAGCGCCAAAAGGCACTGAAGAATCTGTTAAGACGGTGCGTGAAATTATTTCCGGCGGAGGTCCGCTGCACAATGAAATCTGGAAGAAGTTCCATTACCGCTACAATATTCCTGTGGTAAATGCTTACGGTTTGTCTGAAACAGTTGTTATTGGAACAGGCACAACAATTCGTCCGGAAGATTATGCGACCGCTGATAAATTCCAGAGTGTCGGGCATCCCGTGTGTTTTTCGGAAGTAAAAATTGTAGATGAGGCTGACTCTTCTAAAGAGAT
Organism: Methanocorpusculum sp.; assembly: GCA_029986975.1. Taxonomy (GTDB): domain Archaea; phylum Halobacteriota; class Methanomicrobia; order Methanomicrobiales; family Methanocorpusculaceae; genus Methanocorpusculum. Next base: position 676 of record DALTWR010000162.1, on the reverse strand, counting down.
GCCGCAGGGTGTCGCAGGCGAGATTGCGCTTCGCGGACCTGCGGTTGCTGTCGGCTACTGGAATATGCCGGAAGAGACGAAAGCTGCGTTTCTTGATGACGGATGGTTTTTAACAGGAGATGTCGGCTATCTTGATGAGGATAACAGACTCTGTATTACTGACCGTAAAAAAGACATGATTGTAATGTCCGGGTGGAAGATTTATCCGACCGAGGTCGAAGATGCCCTTATGAGATTTGAAGGCGTAAAAGACCTTGCTGTCTTTGGTCTTCCCCATGAACATCGCGGAGAAATTCCGGCTGCAGCGGTTGTCTGGAAGGAGGATTTTAGTGCAGCTGATGAAGAGTCTCTGATTACTTTTGCAAAAGAACATCTGGCCGGGTATAAAGTTCCAAGAAAAGTGTTTTCAGTAGATGAACTCCCGCGTGTTAATGGATGGAAACTTCTGCGGCGTGAACTAAGAGAGATGTACAGGTAACAATAGATAACAAACTATTTTTTGCAGCTTGGATTCAGTGATGAATTCAGCTTAAGGTAAGTGAAAAATAAGAGAGGGAAATTTCCTCTTACTCTTTCTTCTCTTCTTCAGGCAGTTTGCCTAAGCGTTCCGGAAGAACCAGATTTAAGATGATACCGACAACTGCAGCAAGTGCAACGCCGGATAAGCTTAATCCTG
>DALTWR010000161.1 GCA_029986975.1 Methanocorpusculum sp. | reverse complement strand
TACGTATTCTGTCCCCGGTCAGACGGTTGATGTCATCTTAGATGACGAAGCAACAATTACGGTCAAGCGGGATTAAATCCCTCTTTTCTTTTTTACATCCGTATATCAAGAAATTGATATTCTTTCAGCGCATATAATTATCTAATGACAGAAACTGAAATTGTCTTTCTTACCGATATTCATGGAAACATGGAGGCAGCGCTTTCCATTTTCAAAACCGAAGACCCGGACTATATCTTAATCGGCGGTGATGTAACTGACTTAGGGCAGAGTCTTGAAGGAGTTATTCCCTTTATGGATGAACTTCCGGCACCAGCCTTTGTTATTCCCGGAAACTGTGATGCGCGTGAGATTCTGCGTGTCTTTGATGCATCTTCTGCAGTATCTCTGCATCACAAGACGTTTGATGTAGAGGATATCACTGTTGCAGGATTCGGCGGCTCAAACCCGTCACCCTTCGGTACGCCGTTTGAAAATTCCGAGGAAGAGATTGCGAGAGCGGCAGAGCCAATTGTTATGGGTATGAAAAAGAACCGCTGGAACATTCTGCTTACTCATGCACCGCCGTATGGCGTCTTGGATGAAGTAGCGCCTGAGGTGCATGTCGGATGTCACGCGATGGCTGATATTGCAAAGAACTTTGATATTGTCTGCTGCGGACATATTCACGAGCAGAAAGGGGTTGCAAAGCTTGGAAGAACCGTCTGTGTAAATCCTGGGCCGGCAAAAGAAGGAAATTATGCAGTAATTAAGCTCGACTCGGAAAATGAGCCGGTGATTCTGCTGAAAAATGTTCGTGACGCTGAATAAGCGGACGAATAACTATTCTTTTTATTCTCTGATTTTAGCATCTGCTCTTTCAGCGTTATGATATGATATTTCCAATATTCGTATATCCGCAGCCCCCATCAGCAGCACAGATAACACGTTCCGCAGAAGAAATATCCGGCATTTTTGTAACGCGCTCACGCAGACAAAACGCAAGCGCCGGGGATCTCTCTTCTTTTCCATGAATGATAAACGAGCGTGAATAAAGACAGAACCGGCAGATTTCAGGCGTTACCTCACGACCGTCCGGACAGTGCAGTTTCCCGGAAACAACCGGAATGTTATTCTTCGCCGTCATAGAAGAGAATGCTGTATCCGTTTTCATTGAGGATGGCTTCAATATCCTCATGTGTCGGGTCTTTTTCCATCTTCATGATTTTTTCATGCCAGAGTGAGATTAAGAAATCATCCCTGCTTACCAGCGAGAATCTTCCTTTGAGTTTTCCAACCTCCAACCCGTCTTTATTGATGCGTGCAGAACAGCAGTGATAGCTTCCGCAGATAGTTAGACGATACGGATGAATCGTGCAGACATATTTTCCATCTGCGCGTCTTCTCACAAAATAACATGCCGAAGGATTTTCTTCCTGCACCGAATGGTCAGACTCAAAGAGTTCACGGTATTCCGGTGTGATTAATGCCTGATGAGTTTCTCTAACAAGGTCATTTATCACAACAAATCCGAATCTGGATAACTGTCTATCCATCTTGACAATCGAGTTGATGCCAAGACAGCATAAACCGCACTGTATGCACTCAAAATTTCCAGCCATTACAGATAGTTTGGTTTCTCCGGATATATGTTTTATCAAATCAGATGTAACACATCTGTCTGAAATTTCATCTCTGAATGATTATTCGCATCTGAGAATTTTTTCTTACCCAATCAAGAAGGTTTATTCTCTCAGAGAACAAACAACTATATCAGAGATTTATGAAGCTTGTATGCAATCATGTGAAAAATAGATCTGCCGCAGTTGCGGCGTGGGATAAATGGTAATAGATTCAACTCTGTGTTATATAGTTCTTTTTGTAATACTGCTGATATTATCAGCATGTGCATCATCATCCGAAGTAGCTCTTGTGGGTATCACCCGCGCACGCGTAAATGCGCTTGCAGAAACAAGCCGCCGCGGAAAATATCTTGCAAAACTGAAGGATAAACCGAACCGGTTTCTGATTACGATTCTGATAGTAAATAATATCGTAAACACCGCAGCTGCAGCTCTGGCAACAGCCATCGCCCTTGATGTTTTCGGAGATGCGGGGGTGGCTATCGCAACCGGAGTCGTAACTGTCTTTGTGTTAATCTTCGGAGAAATCGGTCCGAAGACGTATGCGAATGCGCATACTGATAAGGTTGCGCTGTTCTTTGCGCCGCCGGTGTATTTTCTGACATGGGTTCTTTCACCGATTTATTTCATCGGTGAAAAAATCAGCGGGAAATCAGATGCTGAAGATGAACCGGCAGTTACCGAAGATGAAATCCGTGAATGGATTGATGCAGGAGAGATGGAGGGAGCCATCGAGGAAGAAGAAAAGGAGATGCTCTACTCAGTTCTTCGCTTTGATGACACCATGGTAAAAGAGATTATGACGCCGCGTCCGGATGTTGCGATGATTGAAGACACTGCAACTCTTGAAGAGGCGGTTGCATATATCAAAGACACCGGATACTCACGTCTTCCGGTTTATCATGATGTCACAGACAATATTGTAGGTTCCATCAACTTTAAAGATGTCTTCAATGCATATACCAGTGATAAGGCACGGACTGTTACCGTTAAATCACTGATGGTTGATGTCTATTGTGTTCCGGAGTCCAAAAAGATTGATGATCTCCTGCGCGAACTGCAGGTCAGACGTGTACACATGGCAATTATCCTCGATGAGTTCGGCGGATTTTCAGGTGTTGTCACTATCGAAGATATCCTTGAGGAACTGGTCGGAGATATTATGGATGAGACTGATGTCGATGAGGTTTCAGATATTATTGTAGTTTCCCCTACAATGTACATCATCGATGCTCAGGTACGTGTTGCCCAGCTGAATGAACGTTTTGAGCTGAATCTGCCTGAGGAGGCAAGCAGTTATGAAACAATAGGAGGTCTTGTCTTCTCGAAGATTGGACGCATCCCGCGTCTTGGGGAGTCTGTAACAACTGATGACGGCATCATGCTGGCAGTTACAAAAATGCGCGGAAGACAGATTCTTACGGTTAAGATGATTCTACCGGAAAAAACTGATGAGGAAAACCAAACTGGTGAATGAATCAGTTTGATAC
>DALTWR010000004.1 GCA_029986975.1 Methanocorpusculum sp. | reverse complement strand
GTAAAGGAACCTTATCAGAAAAGGATGTTTCATTTGCTCCTTTAGCATCAGTCTGCAAATATATTGTTCCGGAAGGATACCCTGAAAAACCGCAGACCGGTGAAACTCTTTCCTTCACTCAGCCGGAAGGAGTTACTGTCTACTTCGCAAACGTGATTGAAGAAGAGGGAGAACTAAAGACCTTAACATCACGCACGCTTGCATTTGTAGGTGTTGGAAAGAGTCTCCCTGATGCAGAAGCACTTGCTGAAGCGGCATGCAGAAGTGTGAAAGGAAAAGTCCGCTACAGATCTGATATCGGAACGACTGCGCTTTTTGCAAAGCGTATCTCTCACATGAACGAGCTTCGTAAATGAACGCAGACGAAGCAGCACGTACATTCACCAGAATCGGAAAACGTCTGTTTTCCGAGCATCTGGTTGGCGGAAACTTCGGGAACATGAGTATTGCAGTTCCCGAAGGATACTTTATTACTCACACGGGGTCTTACCTCGATGCAGACCCGGCAGAAATTGTTTTAATGCCTTTAAACGGCAGAATGACTCCGGGTGCATCGAGTGAATGGCGCGTTCATACAGCAGTTTACAATGCATCAGAACACAATGCAATAGTTCATGCTCATCCGCAGTTTTCTGTTGCAATGTCATTTCTTGCAGACAAAATAAAAACTATTGACAGCGAAGGTCAGCTTCTGGCGCCAGAAATTGCTGTCGTTGAAGGACCGTGCGGAACGCAGCAGCTTGCAGACGCTGTTGCAGGAGAACTCAGACACGCACATGTTGTTATCGCAAGAGGGCATGGTACGTTTGCGGCGGGTAAAAATCTTGACGAGGCATATCTTTACACGTCGCTTGCAGAACACTGCTGCAAAGTTTTGTATCTTACAGAACTGCAGAAAAAATAATATTTCCCTTTTGAATTTGTAAATCAGTGCTGCTGCACTTTATCTAAAAATGTAGGGAGATATAATTCTTCATTCAAGCACAATGCAGTCAGCAGCGATTACCCGCTCAACATCGCCGTCATCGCGGTGAACAAGAAGTGCACCGGATTCATCGATATCAAGGGCTTCACCGTCGAATCCTTCATGCACAGTTCTGACACGGACCCTCCGGTGAATCGTTCTGGACAAGCTTCTCCACTCACGCAGGATTGGTTCAGTTTCACCTTTTAGAATCATCATATACCTGCGTTCAAACTCTTTGAGGAACACTGCAAAGAGCGGTGCACGCTCAACCTCATGCCCCAGCTCATCTGAAATTGAGGTTACGATATCTTGTAAGGAAGTAATTGTTTTCTGAACTGAAATATTTACATCTGCTCCAATTCCGACAAGGCAGTATCGAATCATCCCGTCCGCTGCAGAGAGTTCAAGAGTTGTGCCTGCGACTTTTTTATCCGCAATAAAGACATCATTCGGCCAGTGAATAAGTGCTGAAAGATTATACTCTTTTCTGATAGCCTTTGCAAGTGAGATAGATGCAGCTGCTATAATTACAAATGAGTTTTCAACAGAAATCTTCGGCATTAAAACAATAGTTGCCCAGATTCCCCCTCCGGACTGAACCATGCGCGATTAAGTCTTCCTGAACCTCCAGTCTGCCGTTCTGCGACAAGAACCGTTCCTGACTGCACCTCGCAGCCGACTTCGTGCATCATCTGACGCGCAAGCGCGTTGGTGGATGTGACTTCGCCGAAATGGTGCATTTCGTGACCGATGTTTTTGGTTTTTAAGAACCGGCGGATTTCATACGGAAGAAGAAGCCACGTGCGTTTTCTTAACGTATATCCTGTTTTTGAGGAAGCGTCAATGCTGTATCCAAGTTCACGCAGGATGTTGACCTGTTTCCATACAGCAGTACGGGAGATATTGAGTTTTTCACTGAGTGTCTGTCCGGAAACTGCGTTCCCGCATCCGGCTTCGTCTAATATGCGCAGAAGATCAAATATGGGGCTTGTCATATATTCGCTTTTAGAGTTTTGTTGGTGAAAGATGATGAATATTTTGGATGAGCGTGTGATTACGTGACAATAAATGACGACTTTTTAGAACTAAAAATCAGAAAAGAAAATAAGCCTCAGGCGAGATTTGAACTCGCGACCTCGTCCTTACCAAGGACGCGCTATACCCCTAGGCCACTGAGGCACGTATGCGATATCAATATAGGCATCGTCATGACTTAAATGTTATGAATTATATTCCTCATCCCAAGGGAATAAATAGTCATAATCAGCTGCCAAGGCTCCTTAAACCCCTTCCGCGCGAGATTACACTGACCTGCTTTCTTTTATGAGAATATCAGCTGCCGCAAGATACGCAGTAGAAAATGCCGCCTGAATATTGTATCCTCCGGTATCTCCGTCGATGTCAAGAACTTCTCCTGCGAAATAGAGTCTGGGACAAAGTTTTGACTCGCAGGTTTTCTTCTTCACTTCTGACAGCGTCACCCCGCCTGCTGTTGCCATAGCGACTGAAAAATCTCCGGTACGCTCAACAACCGCACGATACGCAGTAAACGCTTTTACCAGACGCTTTCTCATCTCTGATGGGAGCTGAGCACCTCTGATATCTCCTGAAACATCAGCAGATACAAGAAGTGCATGGATTAACCGCTCAGGAACATCGAGACCATAGAGCAGATTTGAAAGTGTCTTCTGCCCGTCTTCTGAAGAGCGTTTTACTATGAGGGCATCAAGCTCTTCCGGTGTTAGATGCACAAAGGAAATCTCTAAGATATCTCCTTTGTAAATCCAGCGTCCGGCATTGAGAACTGCAGGACCGGAAAATCCAAACCGGGTAATCAGAAGGTCATCTTTGTTTTTCGCCGCAATCTTATTTTCGCGAATGATTCTGATTTCAGCATCAGAAATTGATATGCCGGATAACTCTTTTAGGGGGAAGTTTTTCACATACACAGGCGTCAATGCCTCTTTCGGATGAATAATGGTATGACCAAGAGATTCTGCCAAGACATATCCGTCGCCGGAAGAACCCGTGTGCGGATATGATTTCCCGCCGGATGCGATGATGAGATATTTTGCTGAGTATGTTTTCTGCAGAGTTTCAACAACAAATCTTTCGCCGGACTTTTTAACGGAGAGTACCTGCGAGCTGTTTCGTATTTTTGTTCCGGCAGATTCTGCGGCTGAGATAAGTGTCTGTAAAATATCATGCGCATCCCGCGACTTGGGAAATATTTTTCCTTCGGGAGTTGTTTCAAGCGGGATGCCGTGTTCTTCAAAGTACGATATCGTATTGCTGCTCTTCCATGCCTGCATAGCGGGTTTGAGAAATGCCGCATGTTCTCCTCCGCCGTAGTGTTTCAAAAAATCGGCAGGAGTTCCGGTATGGGTTAGATTGCATTGCCCGGAACCTGAGAGGAGAAGTTTTTTCCCCGGAGAGTTCATCTTTTCGAGAAGAAGAGTTCGCAGTCCCTTAAGATTTGCTGCGGCAAAAAGACCGGCGGGACCCCCTCCAATAATTATAACATCAGCGTCATCCATTTCATAAGCCCCGGATATTTTTTGAGCAAAGCAACCGCAATGCGGTACAGTTTTCCTTCCATCACTGCCTCTGCTTCATCAAGATAGTCTCTGATTAAAATGCTCTGCGGACATTTCTTTTCGCAAAGACCGCATTTGATACACGCAGATGCAGCGGATGGTTTTTCTTTCATAGATGTAGTGGAGATATATGCACTAAGACCTGTCATAAATCCTTCAGAAGCACCTCTGTTGTACGCAGAAAAAACCGCAGGAATATCAACGCCTGAAGGACACGGCATACAGTACCCGCATCCGGTACAGGGGACTGCGGTGTTTATTTCCAGAATTGATTTTACTGATGAATAAACTGCCAAGTCATTTTCTGAAAAGACGTTTGCTTTCGCATCTGATGCCGCATGGGTGTTTTCTAAGACCTGTTCTATCTCATTCATACCTGATAAGACACAGGTGACCTCCGGGAAATTCCAGAGCCAGCGAAGTGCAAACTCAACTGATGAGATCTCAGGCATCTCTTTTTGAAGGATTGTCTCTGCAGCTTTGGGGAGGTTTACGAGTTTTCCGCCGCGCAGAGGTTCCATGATAAAAACCGGAAGCCCTGCAGCAGCGGCATACTTTAATCCAGAAACGCCTGCCTGAGAGATGTCATCTGCATAATTTACCTGAATCTGACAGAAGTCCCACGGATAGCAGTCGATGAGTTTTTTAAATCCGTCTGTTGTTCCGTGATAGGAAAATCCGAGATTTCTGATTTCACCTGACTTCTTTTTTTCTTCCGCCCATGAAGTGATACCGCGCGCCCGGCATTTTTCCCATGCATCAGCATCTGATACCATGTGAATCAGATAGTAATCAAAATAATCCGTCTGCAGGCGTTTTTTCTGTTCGGTAAAAATACGTTCAGCGTCACTTTCAGATTTGCACTCACGGTACGGCAGTTTTGTTGCGAGATAGATTTTATTCCGGTATCCTTTGGCGAGAAACTTTCCTAAGGCAGTTTCACTTCCGGGATAGATGTAGGCAGTATCAAAGTAATTAACTCCGGCATCGAGTGCTGCTTTAAGCACTTCTTCTGTCCGTTTCTGGTTTATGACTGCTGCAGTTTTTGGAAAACGCATACAGCCGAAACCAAGGACGGAGATGGCATCACCATTTTTCGGATTTGTTCGATACTGCATTTATCAGTAGTGGGTTGTTTTGGATATTAAGGGTTGGGATAGTATCGATGCTATTTTGATGATACAAACTAAATTACTATACATGACTGCGAAGAAGAAAGATGTCAATACCGCAGAAACAGCATCTGCTGAAAAAGAAACTGACGAACTGAAAGGTGCTGAAAAGAAGACCAGAACAAAACGTTCCGTTAAGAAATCAGAAGAAACTCCCGCGGAAAATAAAAAGAGCAGAAAGAGTACGAAAGCCGCTGCAAAGACGAAAGAAAATATCACAGCAGTAACTGATATAGCCGCAGTCTCTGATGAAAATTCTGCGCACAAAAAAGTACCGGATGCTTTTGTCAGCGATCTGCTTGACCTTGCCCGTATCTTTGAAGCAAATCCGGGGATTACCGAACCCATCCGCGATGTTTTCGAGTATCATCTTGTTGACCCGATTGACAGAAAGACCTTCCCCAGAATCGTAAATGCCATGTCAATGCTGTTAGGTCCGGCTCCGACCATGGTTTTAATGACCGGATGTCATGTGAACTCAGCCGGATTCTTTGAAGATCTGCTTGAAGCAGTCGGAGATAACAAGACTGCATTAAATGCCGTATGGATTATGCAGCATTTGACTGCTATCTATGGCAACAGAGTACAGAAAGCATACTCACTATCGTCCGGAACTATGGATGAAGACTGGCATACGATTGATATCAATACCTTCAAGCGTGAAGGAGATATTTCGACATGGGTTATCGATATGAATCTTGCACAGTACAGCGGAACTGAAGTTCATCTCAAGATGACGCCGGATTCTGCGTATCAGCTGATTGATATTATTATGACAGAACTGATCGAAAATATCCCGATGGAACAGGTTGATATTGATTTAATAGAAAAATGCCGCAAGCACTGTAAAGAGTACTACGAGAAGTTCTATGGGAAGGTAAAAACGAAGACTGAGGATGAGCATCCGGCAGGGTATGCATAAGGTATTTTTACCAACACTCTTTTTTCATCATCCACACCTACGAAAAATTAATCCTGCATCCAATACCCTTATCACATTCAAAAACACATATGTAATGTGCTAACGTGTAGCACGTTATCGTGCCGCTCACGGCAAAGGATATTAAACATGTTCTGGAACGAAAAAATAGAGACCTTAAAAGGTCAGGAACTGCGTGATTTGCAGCTGAAACGTCTGCGCTGGACAATTCATCAGACACAGAACGTCCCCTTCTACAAAAAAATGTTCAAGGATGCAGGACTGCACCCTGACGACATCAAAACCTTAGAAGACATCAGAAAAATTCCATTTACCAATAAAGCAGACTTACGCAGCGGATATCCGTTCGGATTTCTGGCAGTCCCAATGAATAAAGTAAACCGGATTCATACCACATCCGGAACAACAGGAAAGCCCACCGTTGTTGCATATACAAAACAGGATCTGGAAAACTGGGCAGAACTTCTCGCCAGAAACTTTACCATGGTGGGAATCAAAGCAGGCGACATCTTCCAGAACGCAGCAAACTACGCTCTCTTCACCGGAGGACTCGGCATTCACATGGGGGCTGAAAAAATCGGGGCTGCTGTAGTTCCATCCGGCACCGGAAACACCAAACGCCAGATTGAAATGATTCAGGACTTTGGTGTTACGGCTCTGCACTGCACACCAAGCTATGCCATGCACTTAACCGAAGTCGCAGAAGAGATGAACGCTGACTTATCTTCGCTGAAAGTCGGCTGCTTCGGTGCGGAAGCATGGTCTGAAAACACCAGACGCGACCTTGAAGACCGCCTCGGCGTAAAAGCATACGACAGCTACGGCATGAGTGAACTCTTCGGTCCGGGTGTTGCCTTCGAATGTGAAGAACAGGACGGTCTGCACATCTGGCATGACAGCTACCTCGTAGAAATCATCGACCCTGAAACAGGTGAAGTCTTAGAGCCGGGAGAAAAAGGAGAACTGGTTGTAACTCCGCTCGTAAAAGAAGCCATGCCTCTTCTGCGCTACAGAACACGCGACATTACCATGCTGATGGAAGATGACTGCCCGTGCGGCAGAGGGGCAAAACTCGCACGCTTCTTCGGAAGAAGCGATGACATGCTCACAATCAGAGGCATCAATGTATTCCCGAGCCAGATTGAACATGTGTTAAAGAGCATTCCTGAAGTCGGCGACCAGTACATGGTTTATATCGACAGGGGAGACAGCCACCTTGATGACCTTACCATACATGTCGAGATGAACAAGTCTTTCTTCTCAGGAGAACTATCTGATTTTGCAAAACTTCAGGCGAAGATTGTAAAGACGCTGCAGGACACAATCACCGTCCGCGCACGTGTCGAACTTGTTGAACCGGGATCTCTTCCGCGCTTTGAAGGAAAAGCAAAACGCGTAATTGACCGCAGAACAATATAAGCAAAATCCAAATTCATCATGACATATTACTATAACGAAAAGCTTGAGACGATGCCGAAAGAGGAGATGGCAAAACTCCAGTATCAGGAACTAAAAGTTCTTGTAGAAAGAGTCTATCGCGATTCGGCATTCTATCATGGAAAAATGAAAGAGGCAGGGGTGTCTCCGGATGATATAAAATCCATCGAAGACATCAGAAAACTGCCGTTCATGAAAAAAACAGATCTTCGTGACAACTATCCGGACAAACTGGTCTGTGTTCCCAAAGATGATGTTGTGCGGTATCACGTGTCATCAGGAACAACTGGAAAACCGACCGTTGTCTCCTACACGAAAAACGATATTGAGATGTGGGCGGAAACCGTTGCGCGTTCTCTTACGGCATGCGGTCTTGGAAAACGCGACGTGCTTCAGGTCTGCTACGGATATGGTCTGTTCACCGGAGGTCTTGGACTCCACTACGGCGGAGAAAAACTTGGCGCAACCGTAATCCCTGCCTCAACCGGCAACTCTGAGCGTCAGATTGAACTGATTCAGGACCTGAATACAACAGCAGTCGCCTGTACGCCATCATACTTCATTCACTTAATTGATGTCGCAAAAAAGATGGGTGTTGACCTCAACAAGGATACGAAGTTAAGAACAGCTGTCCTTGGTGCTGAGCCGTGGACTGATGAGATGCGCAAATACATCTATGAAGCATCCGGCGTTACTGCTCACAACATCTTCGGAACATCCGAACTTTCAGGACCAATGTTCACAGATTGTGAAGCGCTGAACGGAACGCATATCCCGGGAGATATCGCATACACCGAAATCATTGACCCGAAAACAGGTGAAGCGCTTCCCGCAGGTGAAAAAGGAGAACTCACCGTAACCATTCTGAAAAAAGAAGCGTTTCCGATGATTCGCTACCGCATAGGAGATATTTCCTCCATCCTCGAAGGAGATTGTCCATGCGGCAGAACCAGCCCCAGAATCGACAGAATTACCGGGCGCGTTGACGACATGCTAATCATCAGAGGAATCAACGTCTTCCCGTCAGCAGTAGAGCATGCCCTGCTTAGAAACTCATTCCTCACAAGTCACTTCATAATTGAAGTGTCCCGCAAAGGAAGACTGGATGATATGCTCATCAAGGTTGAACTGAAACCTGAATCCATGTCTGACAGTATCAACGACCTTATGCGGATGCAGGCAATCGCTGAACGCACACTGCGTGATGCATTGAATGTGTCTGCAAGAATTGAGTTATGCCCGCCGAACTCCCTTCCGCGCTTTGAGGGTAAAGCAAAGCGTGTCATTGACCACAGGGTGATTTAAATGAGTGATGAATACATCATCAAACAGCTTTCAATCTTCTCAGAGAATAAGTCAGGAAAATTAGCAGCCATCGCAAAAATATTTCGTGAAACCGGTGTCTCGGTTCAGGCATTCAACATCGCCGAAGCAAACAGTTTCGGTGTAGTACGGGCAATCGTGGATAAACCGGAGGTTGCCTTTGATGCGTTTGCAAAACAGAACTATGCATTAAAGTACACTGATGTCTTAGCGATTAAGATGCAGGATGTCCCTGGAGGACTCTTTGAAGTTGCAAACCTCTTAGGAGAACTGAATATCAACATCGAGTACGCCTACGCATTCCGCTCGGGAGACTACGGTGCGCTTATCATCAAAGTAACCGACCCGGAAAAGACTGTTGAACTGATCAAAAAGTCTGGTCTTGAGCTTCTTCCGGCAAAAGAGTATAACTACTAACCGGCACTTTTAGTGCCTCTTTTTTTAAGCAGAGTGTATCAAAAACGGCATCTTCGCCGAAATAGTTATATCGTCAGAAATTGCATGAATAATGTAGAGACATAGCGCTGTATTCTTCCAAACCCCTTGGAACAACAGCCCCCGTTTCAGATGTCTGCCGCAGCTGAAAACGGGGCGTCTCCATTTTCCCCTGATTTTGAACTGAGATTACTTTCGTATGCATATCTAAGTCTCTTTTTCATACTCTGTAACAAGCATAATATAGTATTGCGGCATATATTTTATCATGATAGGTGAGTCTGATTTATCCCGTATCGGCGTATCTCTTCCGGAAAATCTGCTGACAAAATTCGATTCGATTATTAATAAACGCGGCTACTCGTCCCGTTCTGAAGGAATCCGCGATGCAATCCGGTCTTACATCACGTATTACGAATGGCTTAACGATGTCGAAGGAGAGCGTCAGGGAGTTATTACATTTGTCTACAACCACGACCAGCGCGGACTTATGGAAGCAGTAACAGAGATTCAGCACGAACACCGCGATATTATTCAGTCCTCTATTCACTCTCACTTAAATGATGAGCGCTGCATGGAGGTCATTCTTGTGCGTGGCGAGGGTAAACTTCTTCGCGGACTCTCTGAAAGTCTTATGGCGTTAAAGGGTGTTGAGTCGGTAAAACTCACCACGATTAAAATATCGTAAATAATCTGTAACTATCCATTCCTTTTTTTCGCATCAAGGAGTGCGTTTATGCACCGCTCCATAAAGTAAATGCCGCCTTCAATGCCGGAGAGGGGCGCCGCCGACATAGAAACACGGCTTCTGTCCGGATGAGTGATGCCGACAAATGCCGCATCTTTGCGGGTAAGTGAGGATGCTTCGTAGGATGATGCTAAGAGAAGGTCGCACTCTGCATCAGATACGGCTGCAGCTATTTTTGCTGAGTCATAGATTTCTTCGCGCGGGAGTTTTACCGGCACATCTGAACCGAAGTACCGGCTAAGCATCTTCTCTGCAAAATCGCAGTAGCTCTTTTCAGAAACAACGGCAACGACCGGCGGGGTGTATTTTCGTAAATACTTATCCGCATAGTAAAACATCGTCTCATCTGCGCGGGAAAGTTCTTCATAGAAGCGGTCAAAGAGGGCATCAGGGAACACCTCTGCGAGATGTGATGCGGTCTCTTTTAAATCAGGGAACAGGAACGAACCAAGACTTGTTCCAACTCCTGAGTCCCATGAGGGATTTACTGAAATACTGTACGGCGCAGCACCAGCTTTTACCCGCTCATACGTGTCTGATGCGAGTTTCAGAGCAACAGGAATTCCCATAAGCGAAAGCAGCCGCTCTGCTTCGTGCAGGTTTCCGCGTGAGAATAAATCAAGCGGAAGAACGCCGTCAATATTAACGCCTGCAGTCTCCGGATTAACCGGTATGTCAAGGGCTTTGTAAGCGGCTGAAACACCTGCATCAGCATTTCCAATATACCCGGGCGCATCGACAAAGAGAGCATCACATCCAACAAATGCTCCGGATAAATCATCGCCGGTAAGCGCGGGGATGCAGGTGTTTACGACGGCAACTGTTTTACCTGCTTTTTCGAGTTCTGATACAACCTCATGAAGCCGCTCAACCGTTCCTAACACAATCTCTGATTCGAGAAGAAGCGTTGAATAAAGCGGCACTTTCAAAACGGACTTTGGATAATAGTAACAGCCGGATGAGCCGTGAACCACAACTGATAATCCCTTAAACCCGGAAAGAACCGCACAGGCGCCGGTCATGGCGCACGATACCGCAGGGTTTTCAAGACAATTTTTCATTTTCGATTCTGCCTCCGCCAGAGATAGAGCATCTTCACCGTTCCGGAAACTCCGACCGGCAGATAGAACGGGAGTTTTACCGGAAGACCATCGGGAGACTCGGCGATTCCTAAAAGCTGCATCGCTTCACGGGCAACCGCAAATGTTCCGGCGAGCGGTTCGATGCCTAAATTAACTGATGTGCCGCGAAGTTCTGCAAACGGTTCAAGCATTTTTTTCTGATAGGTTTTTTCTTCATCGACTGCGGCTTCAACCTCTTCTTCAGATATGCCGCAGGCTTTTCCTGCGTCACGAAGGAACTGAATGCTGCCTGAAAATCCACGAGGATACTCTGAGATATATGGGCGGGAAAAACGCTCTGCAATTTTTTTGCCGGCACGAAGTACGCGGCTGTCTCTTACAATAAAGACTGCGGCGTGTCCAAGCTTTTCAATATCTGCTGCCGTTATGTTTCTGCAAAACCGAAGAATAATTCTGATGCCAAGCCTTGCTAACAGCCGGGATATTTCCGCATAGTTTTCCTCCACTTCGGTTTCCAGATTTTTTTCGCCGATGAGAACTGCGGTTCGCGGCTCTGCATCTGCCATTTCGGCGAGCGTTGAGAGTGTTTCGAGAGCGATGTTTTCCCCGTCTTCTGATGAGCCACCGAGAAATCCTGATGTAGGCAGATACAGAATTTTTGCCGAGGAGACATGCGTTTTGCAGACCATTTCGCTGTCGTCGCCAATTGTTTCAGGAACGCAGGAGGTTGCAGCGATTATTAACGCGGGATTTTTTTCTGCGGCTGCATCAAGTGCTTCTGCGAGTGCTTTTTCTCCGCCGAAGATGACATCTTTGTCTGTGAGGTTTGATGAGATGACCGGATTTTTCAAGATGATGCCTGAGTCCTGCGTTAATGCATGGAGCATGGAAAAAATCTGGTGAGCGCATCCTTGCGGCGCGTGGACTACAGTTACTGCATCGTTTATGAACGCGGTAACAGAAAGCGCACCGCCTAACGTGCATCCGCCTAAGCGTTTCTCAGAGATATTTTCTGGCAAGGTCTTCCAATTCCTCTAATTCTAATGGGGTTGGGATTTTTAAGTCGGTATTTTCAAGGATGGTTTTTGCGCAGGCACGATAAACATCTGCCTGAGCTGATGCGGGGTCGTGTTCTATCACGGTCATTTTATTGACTTCTGCGGCGGTGACAGATTTGCTTCTTGGGATTGCGCAGACGAGTTTTGAGCCGATTTTTTCTGCGAACTCGGATACGAGTTCTACTTCGTTATCCATATTCTTTGCGTTGCAGATAACACCGCCTAAACGGCATTTGGCGGTACTTCTCTCAGAAATGCGGGCGATTGCTTTTGCGATATTGTTTGCGGCATAAAGGCTCATTAGTTCACCGCTTGTTACAAGGTAGATTTCCTGTGCGTAGCCGTCACGCATGGGCATGGCAAAGCCGCCGCATACGACGTCTCCTAATACGTCATAGATGACGACATCACCATAGAGTGCTTTGAGTTTTTCTAAGAGCTGAAATGTTGCGATTATCCCGCGTCCGGCACAGCCTATGCCCGGTTCAGGCCCTCCGGCTTCTACGCAGCGGACGTGCCCGAATCCTTCAAAGATGATGTCTTCTACGTTTATGTCGGTGTTTTCGTACATCTGCCCGAGTACGGTTGGAATCCAGCGTCCGTGCATGAGCATTCTGGTGCTGTCGTGTTTGGGATCGCAGCCTATCTGCATTACGTCATACCCCATTTCTGAAAATGCGGCGGATAAGTTTGCAGAGGTGGTGGATTTTCCGATGCCTCCTTTTCCGTATAGGGCAATCTGTCTCATTGACTTATGTATTGTCTTCGTGATGAGATAAAGATTGAGTTATGTAAGGTTTATTTTCACGTGGAAAGAAAATGTGGGAGGTGTGGCGTCTTCGGGTTTCTGTTTTTAAAATAACTGATTTGTGCATCTGTTTTTGCTCAGAAACGCTATTGCTTTTTTATTCAGAATGTCTGTATCTCCTTTAACCTCTTCATCGCATCTCATTAATCCCTGATACATCCAATAGGAATTTCATAGACACCGTCATCCCGTTTATACCCGTATTCTCTTCCGGTAAGAACTATCTTTAAATCAGGAGGACGAATTGGAACTTGTTTTTCAGACTTATTATGCTCAATTATGAGGCGTTCAATCTCCAGAAGATGCTTTGCCCCTTCATCCACATCACGCCCTCCTAATTTAATTTCAATGAGTGCATATTTGCCATTTTCAAGATGGAGAACAACATCTGCTTCCAGCCCGTACCGGTCATGATAATATGACAATCTGCCGCCAAGAGCAGAAGAATAGATACGTAAATCACGCACACATAATGTTTCAAAGATGAATCCAAAGGTTTTCAAATCCGTATTCAGCACCTCAGGAGATAGTCCCAAAGCCGCAACAGCAATTGACGGATCAACAAATTCCCGTTTTCTTCCGCTTCGCATTGCACTTGCAGAACGGATTGCCGGACTCCACCCGCGTAAATCTTCGACAATGAAGAGCGACTCAAGAACTGATATATAATCATCAAGTGTTTTATCAGTAATTTTATTCGTTGCCGAGACATCAGCTGCAATATTCGTTGATTTTGCAAGGGTGGAGATATTTCGTGCATATGACTGAAGAAGTGCACGCATTGTTTCCGGGTTTCGTTTTCGCCCGTCAACTTTGAACATATCTTCGGAAACAATCTGCTCACAGTAATCCTTAGGGATAAGAAGCTGTAATTCTGAATCATCCATACAGACACTTGCAGGCCATCCTCCTCTGCATGCTGCAAAAATCAGCGCAGGTATGGTCAAATCAGATTTACATCCATCTTTCAAGTCCTCTGTTCCATCAAAGAGTTTTTTTAAGGAAACAGTTCCATTCGACTCCTTTGACTCAAAGAGACTCATCGGATACATTTTCAGTTTTGATATGCGGCCGGTTCCTGTGTGAGATGTGCTGACTTTTTTTGAGGTAGAACCTGTTAAAATAAAATGACCAGTTCCCGGATTTTCATCACAGTAAAAACGCACTGCGTCCCATATTTGTGGAGCATCCTGCCATTCATCGATGAGGCGTGGTTTTTCTCCTGAGAGAAGTGCTGCAGGATTTATCTCTGCGGTTTTTATGAGAGACTCCTTATCAGGATATTTCTGAAGCATCAATGAACTTTTAGCAGCCTATCTTGCGGATGTAGTTTTACCGCACCATTTAGGTCCTACAATATGTGTCGCACC
>DALTWR010000160.1 GCA_029986975.1 Methanocorpusculum sp. | reverse complement strand
GCTCAGAGAATAATGACTGGTACTCAACGCTTTCTGACGGACGTATTCACCCTGATTCTAATCATGCAGGCGGTGTTTTAGGCGGTATGGCTGACGGGGCGCCTCTGGTGATGGATGCGGTTTTTAAGCCGACACCTTCTATTTCGCGTGTTCAGCATTCGGTAAATCTGGTAACGCTTGAGGACGCTGAAATTTCTGTGCGTGGACGTCACGACCCCTGTATTGCTCCCCGCGGTGCGATTGTAATTGAGGCGGTTACGATTTTTACTATTGCAGATTTGCTTTTCAGAGGTGGATTTATTTGCCGGAGATAGATGCCTCATCTGAGATTTCCCGTCTTCGATTGGAGATTGCAGAGATTGACGGTGAGATTGTGCGGCTCGCCGGAAAACGTATCAGATGTGCGGAAAAGATAGGGGACTTTAAGAAGCTGCTTGGGCTGGATGTTACTGTTCCCGCTGTTGAGGAGGCGGTTAAGGCGCGGTATGCGGCTTTAGCTGAAAGTGTCGGTCTTTCAGATGAGTGTGCAGTAAAGCTTGCTGAGATTTTAATTGCTGAAGCAAAACGGGTGCAGATGGAGGGAAAATAGTAATGGGCATAAATCCCGAAATACCTATATCCCAATACCATTAAACATAATGTAATTCTGTGATGAAGAGGTGGATTTATGAATATTGAACTTGCAGATATAGAAAAAGCGGCTGAAAGAATCTCCGGTATTGCCATAAAAACGCCGGTACTTACTGCGAGAGTATTCTCTCAGGTATTTGATGCAGATATTCTTCTGAAATGTGAGAACCTGCAGAAGACCGGTGCATTTAAGATTCGCGGTGCTGCAAATGCCATAGGAAAGATGGTGGAAAACAATGACAGAAGTCCGGTTATTGCCTCTTCTGCCGGAAACCATGCACAAGGTGTAGCGTATGCGGCAACAAAATACGGCATAAAATCCACTATTGTTATGCCTGAAAATGCTCCTCTTGCTAAAGTTGAAGCGACATGCGGCTATGGAGCAGAAGTTGTTCAGTATGGAAACTGCTATGATGAATGCTATAAGAAAGCATGCGATATCTGTGCCGAAACCGGTGCTAAATTTCTCCACCCGTATGATAATGCGGATGTAATCGCCGGACAGGGAACTATTGGTTTAGAAATTCTGGAACAGGTGCCGGATGTTGATGTTATTCTTGTTCCTGCAGGCGGCGGCGGTCTTCTTTCAGGGGTTGCTGCTGCTGTAAAACAGAAGAGACCGGAGGTAAAAGTAATTGGGGTTCAGGCAGAAGGTGCTGATGCGGTTGCACAAAGTTTCCATGCCAAAAAACGGATTTGTTCTGAGAAGGCAGTTACAATTGCTGATGGTATTGCGGTGAAAAATCCAGGTGAACTTACGGTTGATCTTATCTGCAGATATGTGGATGATGTAGTTACTGTTTCAGAAAATAATATTTACGCGGCTGTTGTTTTCCTTGCAGAACGTTCTAAACTTATTGTTGAACCTGCGGGAGCAGTTTCTGTTGCTGCAATCCTCGGGAAAAATGTTGATGTCAAAGGAAAACATGTTGTCTGTGTTTTATCCGGCGGAAATATTGATATCAGTTCTATTCATCAGATTCTTCAGAAGGGTCTTGTAGTCCGGCACAGATGGGCTGAATTCCGTATTGTTCATTCTCCGTCATCCTGCAGTCTTCATGATGTTCTTAGCTGCATTACTGAATCCGGTGCAAATCTCCTGAGTATGCGTCATGATTTACTCGCTGTCAATCTGCAGCCGGGTGAACAGGTGATTAATGCGTTCTGTGAAGTCCGCAACAAAGCACATATTGAAGAACTTGCTGATACTCTTCAGTCCCGCGGCTGCAGGGTTGAGGTGAATGTAAATACTCTTCCGTCTCTGTTGAACGGCGTATTTGGGCAGTACTAATAGTTACAGCCCATCTATCAAAAATAGAGGGGTGAATAGTTATAATTACGCTAAGAAAATACTGATAAGCGCACAGACCGCACAAAGCGCAATCAGAATCTCAGCAGCATTATTCATCTTCGATGATCCAATCTTTTTCGCCATCGAAACGCACAGCAGAATAATTCCTATAACCATCATCACAAAAGCTGCGATAGTTATGGGGCTGATAAGCGTGATGTCGAGAGGAAGTACCATAAACGTTACTGCACAAAGCCGGATAATATAGAGCAGAAGAGCAATCCCTGTGCACACCAAAGCTGCAGCAGAGAGGATTTTATTCGGGGTTTCAAATGATGAAGTAACCATAGAGAAATTGTTTGTTTTCTAATCGTTTATAGATTCAGATTTATTCTTTCAAAGACGTTCAAGCCGGGCGTCTTTTATCATCGGAAGAGTGCAGTCGAGAAGAACCTCCTGCGGCTGATTCTTCAGTGCAGCAGCAGCAAGAGCGCCTATTATTCCTCGTTTTCCAAAAACCGCAGCACCGCATTCTTTTGCGGCTGCTGCTGCTTCCTCGAATGAAACCCGTCTCCTGCGTACATCTGCTGCAAACGTTTCCAATTTTTCCGGGATGAAAATTCCGGTTACCAGAGCCACACCCCAGTTCTCTGAAAGACTTTCGTCTTCAACGAACCTGCAGATTTTTGCCGCAAGAACATCCATATTTTCTTTTGGTACAGCAAGCTCTAAGAAACTGCAGGAGTTTCCGGCGGTCATCTCCTCAATTCCCGGATAGAGTGCTGCAACCTGATGACGTATTCCGATGGCAATCCCTGACTCAATCAGATACTTGAATAAAGCATTCGCAAGAGCAAATGTAGCCCCGCCGCAGCCTTTCCTATCAGTATCATCAATAACCACAGTTACCGGAAGGAGGGCTTTTGTTCTGACTGTGCCGGTAACAAATCCGTTTTCTGCGGAGATGTTTACGCCGCAGACGCCTTTTGCCATCCCCATCATTGACGAAAGAGAATAAGCAGGTCCGCCGTAAATCGAGCGGATTGTCTGAATCACTTCATCATCTTTCAGCTCAACGGACATAAGACCGACGGCTGCATTTTTTAGCGAGAGTTCTGCCGGATTTTCCTGATGTTCAGCATCAGAGATACGGGCAGTCTCTCTGAAAATCAGTCCGTCGCGGGCAACAGAAATTGCCGCACCGCCTGCTTTTCGGTGGTGATACTCGCAGAATCCTGCACATCCGCTTGACATACACTCATGAAATATCTCAACACAGCCATTA
>DALTWR010000159.1 GCA_029986975.1 Methanocorpusculum sp. | reverse complement strand
CGGTTTCTTTGGAAATGCCCACCGACAAAAGCAAAAACCTTCTTTTCAGAGAGGGTGCTGAATAGTTACTCAACCGTTTGTATTTTGGATACGGAGGGGCTGAATAGTTACAAACAGGTAATGGTTACAAAAAAACTATATCCTTAAGAAACGAACATAATAGTATTATGGCAAAGAAAATAGAAATAGGACTCGAACTTGAGGGACAGGATGCAATAGATTTCATAGAATACATGAAAAACCCCCAATACTCCGAAGACGCCGTAAACTGCATGAGAGAAGCACTAAAGGACACACAAAGCACGCTCTAACCCAGGCTTCCTATCACAATGGAACAAAATCCCCCTGCAAAACCCGGCACATCCCATCCGGACATCCGGATTGAACTAATTACCGAAAAACACGACCTCTCCTGTTTTTCCTGCTCCGAACAGGAATTAAATGATTTTCTGACAACTGATGCACTGACCGACCATACCAGTCTATATTCCACAACACGTCTCGTCTATTACAACGGCACTCTTGCCGGTTTTTTCACCCTCATCGCAGACAACATCAGTGTCACCTCAATTCCGCCTGAAAATTATATGGACTACCACTATCAGAAACTCCCGGCAGTAAAAATAGCACGACTCGCAGTAGATAAAAAATTTGAACGTCAGGGAATCGGGAAAAGGATAATTACGGAAATATTTAGGATTGTATATCAGGTTTCACAGCAGATAGGGTGCAGAGTAATTACCGTTGATGCGAAGGAGAATGCACTCGGGTTTTACAAAAAGTTTACGTTCATGGAGGTGAAATCAAAGAAGAATCTGGACTATATCCCAATGTATCTTGATTTCAGGACGCTGATGATGAAAGGACAGTCTGCAGAAAGATTTTCCAGTCAGTGACTGCTATAGCGTATGCAGTATGTCTTTACATCGGGGATAGAAAAATAGTAACTATTCAGCCCCTATTTTGAAATTCAGTTGGTTAATTCGACAATTTTCCCCGACCAGACTAACCTGCCGTCATCTCTGAAGAAGGAGCTAAACAGCTGCACGTTAACAAAAACCCATTAACAAGTGGACACCTCTTTGCCATTATTCACCCCATAAAACAACCTAAATATAGACAGATGACTTGCAGAAAGCAGAAATTTTTTTGCAGGCACTGTCGGAAAACGAGCCGTAAATTCAGACTCGTTGGACAAACAGGCGGAAAAAACGGGCGAAAAACAGACACTTGCAAAAGTGCTAAATGCGAAATGCCTAAAGCAAAATCAAAAAAACCAAAGGCAGGGCAAACCGCAGGAACAGCTGCAATCTCATAACCCAAAATCAGAAAAACAGATCTCCTGCGCCCTTTCCTCCGCAAAGTACAACAATACTTTGCTTCGTCTTTCCTGTTGTTATTATTTGCAATTTATAATATATAAAACTACGCAAACAAACAACAAAAAACGAAAAGAAAAGACCCCCTGACAACTTTTTTTGAAAAAACGTCAGGCACTTCGCACTTCGCACCTCTTTCCGCTGAAAAAAATAACAGGAGAAAATGGTCAAAACGGAAAACGAAATACAATGCTACTTCCGTTTGCCTGAAAGACTGGTCAAAAAACTTGACCGGAAACTCAAACGTCTCGGATACACATCCAGAACCGACCTCTTCACCGCATTCGTATATCTTCTACTCGAAAACATCGAACTGCAGGATGAAGAAACACGGAAAAAGCAGAATGAAAACCTGCTCTTCCGCACGGCTCTGCAGATACGAGGAGACAACAAACTCAGCGAAACACAAATCTCCATCCGCCTAAGAAAACTCATCGACACCGTCTTTAAACCGGCAGTCGCCATGAAAGGAGTCGATGCAGCCTACAGCGCAGGAGCATCTGACATACGTGAAGAGTTCTATCGGCAAAACGGACTGTGGCTGACCAACGCAGAAATCCGCGAAGGATTTGAAATGTACAGCTTAATAAACAGAAACGCACTTCGTAACTACCAGTTATGCCAGGTGCACAACATAGAAGCAGAATAAATGAAGCAAATCAGCAGCACAGCAGAATCCAATAATTCTTCCTATCTGGTAAAAGAAGAAACCGCAGAAAAACTTACCGTCTATGCCAGAATTGAACACATAGCCCCTGAAATCTTTTTCAGACGTGTTCTCGACATAGGAGTACAGCACTATGAAAAAACCGGAGACTACTAATGAGGCCATACCATGATGTCCTGCAGTGAAGCATACACCGCCATCTGCGGCTGCGTATCCCGCGACACAACCGGCAGCGCAAAAGAAGCATTATTCCTTCTCCAGCAGTTTAAAGAAATCATCACCGACTGTGACGCCGCACTATGCGACGCACAGCTCCTTGACATCTGCCGCAGACTGCCGGAACTCCACTTCAAAAGAGAATGGCCGCTTACAACCCTTCCGGAAAAAACCATTCAGGAAGAGTATCTCAAAGCCTCCGGAAAAATAATCCCGACATTCATCTGCGAAAAAGCCTACTACCAGTCACAGATGCAGAAGGACTGCAAAGCAGATACAGACAGCAGCAGATCTCCGATAATAACTGCAGAAGAGGCGGTTTGAATGGAAAAACGCACTCAATATGCAGTTGACACCCTCATTCTTGAAAAAATCCATGCCGGAAAATGGCTGCCGGAACCTGCCACCGGAAAAATCTACTCGCGTGAACTGGGAACATATCTGTCAGAATATCAGATACACGGATATTCTGCAGTATCCCTCGGAGCAACAGATGCCTTTGTTGCCCGCATAATCTGGATTGCAGCGCACGGCATCCCGGAAATCGCCGGACTCCAGCTTGACCACATAAACGAAATAAAAACCGACAACCGGCTTGAAAATCTCCGGCTGATAACCCCTGCGGGAAACATCTGTCACAGCAAGGCAAAAGTATCCTATGCAGACGCTGAAAAAATCCGGGAGCTGTATGCGAAAGGAAACATCACGCAGAAAGAACTGAGCAGAATGTACGGCATCTCAAACGCCGTCATCCACCGGATTGTTACCCGGAAAAATCATACACAGCCGGCACGTGAGGGAAAAGTACTTGATGAGGAGGCAAAAATCGGTATCTTTACTGACATCTGCTGCAGAGGAGTCAAGCTGGCACATACCATTGCAAAGTATCACGCCGACCGTGAGTCGGTCTTTCAGGCAATTGAGGAGCAGTCGCTTAAAATCAAGCG
>DALTWR010000158.1 GCA_029986975.1 Methanocorpusculum sp. | reverse complement strand
TGAAGATAATTCATATCAGCCGCAAACATACCTTTCCGAAGGATTTTTTCCGGCGGCAGCGGAGATACCGGGGAGGCAAGAATACCCGCGTCATACCCCTCATCCACAGACGACACCGCTTTTCCGCCGCAGAACTTTGCAAGGACTTCCGCCCTCTCATACGTACGGTTGAGAATAGAGATTTCTGCACCCGCCTCTTTCAGATAAACTGCCGCTGCACGAGCAGCCCCTCCGGCACCTAAAATCAGCACAGATTTACCCTGCAGAGAAACACCGGAAAACATCGCCTCAACACCTGCAGTATCTGTGTTGAATCCGACAAGGTCTTTTGAGATGGTGTTTACCGCCCCTGCTTTTTCTGCGGAAACATCCAGACCTGACAGATACGGCATAATGGTTTCTTTATGCGGCATCGTTACATTCAGTCCGTCGATGTCATATGCCTTTATCAACCGAGGAACAAGGTCTAAATCGGCAGTAGCCGCAGCAAACGGGAGGTAGATACCCGGGATTTTTGCGGAACGAAATGCAGCCGCATGAATCTGAGGGGATTTGCTCTTGAAAACTGCCTCGCGGCTGCCTAAAAGACCGGTTACTTTAGGGTGTCTTCCAAGCGATAACGCAACTGCAATGTCAGCTCGCCGGGCGCTGCAGAAACCCCGTTTGAGACATAGTTCAGCCATGAACCAAGCATACAGGCTCGCACCCGCGTGATTCTTCCAGGATTTCCCATCCCGATGAGAATAAACGGCTTGTTTGTTTTCCGAAGTTCTGCAGCCGCACCAGCTATCGAAAGCAAATCAGGGATGCCGCGAACAGAAAACGCTCCTTTTGGAATCCCTGATGTTGATAAATCCTGCATCTGCTCAATGATTTCATCAGACGAGGGCGTTGCATCAAAGTCATGTACCGAACAGATTGTTTTCTTCGGAAACTCATCTCTGAGCGGAGAATACCCTTCGATATCAGCGTACGCTGCCCCTGCCTCAAATGCCCGCTCATAGATTTCTGCATCCAGGCAGCCGCGAAATGTTGCAATTGTAGGAAGCAGTTCGCCCGAGGGAGATGTCTGCCTGAAAAAAGAGAAGTCATTGGGAACTGCAGAGAACAAATCGAGTCTGAACTCGATGACCTCAGCACCGGATTTCGCAGCAGAGATGCCGTCTTCCGGCTTTACGGCAACAGAACAAATCTTTGTCATAGCTCACAGATAGTCTCGTCAACCTTTGTTCCAAAGTGCCTGCCGCCGGAATCAATCGTTACAAACACCATATCTCCGATGGATAAATCCGCAACAGATTTAGGTCCCGCCGCTGTCATAAACCGGATGGTTTCAGCATTCTGCACGATAACCGAGCCGGAAATAATTTTTCCGGAATCATCCCTGACCTCTGCTTCGACAAGAAGCATAGGGCGTTTTTCTATCTTGATACGCCCTGCAGCAACGGTTCGCAGATGTCCGTTTTTATCTGCAGCCTGCACAAGAGAACCTGCAGACAGCTCTGAAAGGTATCCTGTTTTATCATCTGCAAGACGGATGTATGAGTGAACTGCCCCTGCATTTACGCGGAAAGGGCGGGGGGCTGTGTACTCGCTTGCCGCGTTTTCTGATGCTATGAAGAAAAGACACGAAGATGTTGAGCCGACAAGCATCCCCTCATCAGGGGACAATATAGATGCTGTATCAATACAAACCCTGTCTGAAAGCGGCAATGGTGAGATGCGGGTTATGCAGGCATTTTGAAACTCAACTGATTCAGTTTCGCCGGATAAAACAAACTCATTCAAAGATGCAGCCGGAGCAGAAATTACCAGCCCGAAACATCCTTTCTCCATGATTTCGCGGGCGAGTTTTGCCTCCTCAAAAGTATTTACCAGCGCATAGATTTTCGTATTCTTCAGACGGGCTATCAGGTTTTCGAGCGGAAGAACATGCCAGTTTTTCGTTTCAATAACGGCAATACCTCCATCATCTGATACTGCATCAAGGGCTGCTGCTGAATCAATCTGATACCATGTGCCTACTCTGCTGCCGTTATAGAGCAGAGTGTTTCCGCATCTGAAAACTGCAGTAAACCTGCCTAAGCGTGATAACCCCGTATCAGATTCGGCAAGAATGATGCCGGAAAATCCGTTTTCAAGTGCCGCCTCTGCGGTTTCTTTACGGGTGAGATAGTCACCGGAGTCAGCTGAAACAAAGACAGAAGGAAACTCTGCGGTGTTGCTCATTTCTGCAGCCTCAAAAGTGCGGTATCAACATCTGCTTTGCGGAAGAGAATATCTGACAGGGCAAGAGAGATGCCTCTGATATTCTGATGCTCAAAGATGCGTCTTCCAATGGCAATTCCTGAAGCACCGGCTTCAAGAGCGTCATAAACCATAGTCAGAAGGTCGCGGTCGGATGAAATATCAGGACCTCCTGCTATCAGCACAGGCACAGGACACCCGTGAACAACTTCGCGGAACGAGTCATAATCGCCGGTGTAGCTTGTTTTTATGATGTCAGAACCTAATTCTGCGGCGATACGCACGCAGGTTTTTGCTGATGTC
Source organism: Methanocorpusculum sp. (assembly GCA_029986975.1). Taxonomy (GTDB): domain Archaea; phylum Halobacteriota; class Methanomicrobia; order Methanomicrobiales; family Methanocorpusculaceae; genus Methanocorpusculum. Next base: position 671 of record DALTWR010000158.1, on the reverse strand, counting down.
GGATCTTCTGCGGCTTTTCCTTTCGGATAGACCATAGTTAACAGAGGAACGCCCCATCTGGCGCAGTCTGCAGATATTTTTCCTGCGGTCTCAAGCATGGCAGGCTCTCCGGCGCCGCCAATATTGAGCTGAAGCGACACCCCGTCTGCACCAAGCGTAAGTGCTTCTTCAACTGAGGAGATGAGAACTTTGCTGTCAGGGTCTGCACCGTACATGCTTCCGGCGCTTAAATGAACAATCAGACCTACATCGCGCCCGAACCTGCGGTGACCTGCAGAAACCATTCCTTTGTGAAGAAGAACAGCAGTGGCACCTCCTTCTGCAGCCTGAGATATGGTATCTTTTATTGAAGTAAGCCCGGGAAGCGGCCCTAACGTTGCACCGTGGTCAAGCGGAACGACAAACGCACGGCTGGTTGTGCGGTCTATGATGCGTTCCAGCCTGATTGTTTTTCCTGACATTTTGTGAGTATTACTTTGACTGAGAAGAACTTATGTTTTGTTGTTAGATGAGGACACTGGGCTATCCTGAAATTACTTTACATTCGCCCCATATTATTCTCAACAATTATCTATTATGAAAACAAACAATAGAGTAAATATCTATGGATAGTACTGTAGCTTCAGAAATATTCCGTGCGCTTCATGAGGAGAAATGGCTCACGGTAAAAA
>DALTWR010000157.1 GCA_029986975.1 Methanocorpusculum sp. | reverse complement strand
GAACCGACATCCCCGTTAAATGGACGCCGGAAAAGTCTCCTTTCGGACACACCTGGTTTGTCGGAAACAAATCAGGCATTGAAATCAGGGAGGAGTTCTTACATGACTGAAACGGTTTCACTGATGGTATCTGTATCACGGTTTAATCCTGAAACTGATGCAAAACCGCATTTTGCGAAATACACAGTTTCAGTCCCTCACGGGTGCACTGTTCTTACCGTGCTTGAAACCATCAGAGATACGGCTGATGCATCTCTTTCCTTCAGACACTGCTGCAGAAGTGCCCAGTGCGGTTCGTGTGCAATTCGGGTAAATGGAGAGCCGGCACTCGCCTGCGAGCGGCAGGCTGCAGACGGAGACATACTCGAACCGCTGAATCTTCCCGTGATTAAAGACTTAGTCTGCGACATAGCGCCGGTTATTGCACGGCTTGGAAGTCTGCAGGGCTGTTCCGGCAAACTCACCCGCGAAGCCCTTGACTCTATTAAACCGCTTCGCGACTGCATCGAGTGTTTTTCCTGCGTTTCAGCCTGTCCCGCAGTTGAGGGCTATGCAGGACCTACGGTCTTTGCCAAAGAGGCGCGGCTCTTTTTCGACCCGCGAAATGCGGTTGACAGAATTCCTATTGCCGTTGAAAAAGGACTGTTTTCCTGTACCACCTGCAGACGCTGTGTTGAGGTCTGTCCGAAACACATCGACACCCCGAAAAAAGCCATTGAAAAACTCAGGAGAGCAGCGGTTCTTGCCGGTTTCGGACTTCCTGCCCATGCTTCCCTTGCAGAACTGATTGAAAAAACCGGTCACTCGGTTTCTTCTGATGAAAATGCGTTTTTATCTCAGTGTGCTGAAGTCTATGAACCGCCTAAGGGCGTTTCCCTGAAAGGAGATGTGGGTTTTTTTGTCGGATGCATGTTTAACTCCCGTGTTCTTCAGCCGGCATTTGATACGGTATATGTGCTTACGAGAAACGGATACCGTGTCCATATCCCGAAGACGCAGGTCTGCTGCGGATCTCCTCTGATTAGAACCGGATTTTCCGGTTTTGTTCCTGAACTGCAAAAGCGAAACATCGAAGCATTTAAGGGCGTTGATACAGTAATTACAGTTTGTGCCGGCTGCGGCTCGACGCTGAAAAATGATTACGAAACACCGTTTAAGGTGTATGACTTAACTGAGTTTCTGGTAAAAGAAGGCTTTGAACTGCCGGAAAACAGAAAAGGAAATTATACGTATCATGACCCATGCCATCTCTTACGAGGTCAGGGCATCAAAGATGAGCCGCGGAAGATTCTTATATCCTGCGTTGAATCATTCACTGACATTAAGGCTCAGTGCTGCGGCGCCGGGGGCGGAGTTCGTTCCGGAAAACCTGCGGAGGCAGATGAGATTGGGTGCCGCCGTGCTGAGATGATTCGCGCATCCGGTGCGGATGCTGTTGCTACGGTATGTCCGTTCTGTGAGTATCATATCCACCAGACCGCAGGGCTGCCTGTCATAAATATAGCAACGCTGTTAGCTGACGGCTACCGCAAAAAAGACGAGAAAAAATAGTTGGGGTCTGGGAGATGGTATGGGAGACTTAGAGAAGTTTTTCGATTCTGTTCAGCGCTTCCTCTAATTTCTCCATAGATGCAGCATAGGAGATACGAATCCAGCCCGGTGCACCGAAAGCAAATCCGGGTGTTGCTGCAACATGCCCTTCTTCAAGTAAGCGTGTTGCAGTTGCTGCATCATCTCCGCCGCAGTGGATAAATGCATAGAAGGCGCCTTCTGCAGGGGCTGTTTCAAGACCCATTTTCGTAAGTCTTCCTATGACATAATCCCTTCTTTTTTCAAACTCTTTGCGCATCTCTTCAACGCAGGAAAGACTGCCGGTAAGAGCTGCAACTCCTCCCCACTGAGAGAAGGTGGTAACGTTTCCAACGGAGTGCTGCATTACTTTATCCATCTGCGCAATTACTTTGTCAGGCGCTGCGGCGTAGCCGAGGCGCCAGCCGGTCATTGCAAATGCCTTTGAAAATCCGTTGATGGTAATAGTTCTGTCAAGCATGTCAGGATATGAACCGATTGATACATGCTCTTTTCCATAGACAAGTTTTTCGTAGATTTCATCCGACATACAGTAGATGTCATGGTCAATGCAGAGGTCTGCAATCAGCCGCAGGGATGAACGTTCGAGAATGGAACCGGTCGGGTTTGAAGGGGAGTTTACGATAATCATCTTTGTTTTCGGCGTAACCGCTTCAAAGAGGCTTTCATCGACCTGGAACTTTTCATTTAAGTGGTGATGTACCGGAGTCCCGCGGGCAATTCTGACAGACGGGTCATACGACACCCATGCAGGGTCAAGAATAATTACTTCATCTCCCGGATTTAAGACTGACATCAGAGTAATACGAATGGCGTCTTTTGCGCCGGAGGTTACCAGAATCTGCTTCTGGGTATATGCAAGATTATTTTCGCGGTTCAGTTTTTCGGCGATGGCTTTTGTGAGTTCCGGAATGCCGCGCGAAGGGGCATAGTGAGTTTCTCCGCGGGAAAGGGCTGCAGCTGCAGCTTCGGTGATATGTTTCGGAGTTGCAAAATCCGGCTCACCTACAGCAAGACTGATGACGTCGATGCCTGCGGCAATCATTTCTTTTGATTTATTGTTCATCGCCATAGTAGCAGACGGCGGAACAGCGCTGATGTTTTCAGAGAGTGGTAACATTAACTATAATGTCAGTCATGCAAGTATTAAAAAATACGGGATTAAAAAATAGGCGGATATTTCCAAGCCATCTGATGAATAATTACTGTATAAGAATGAGGTTAAATAATTTCCGGGTAAATATATATGCGTCAGTAATGAAAACAACCCCCGTTATGCGTTGCTGCAAATCTATTTTAGTTTATAATTCTAATAGATATGTAACCCGCGGGCGCATACCACGGGGCGCATAACGTTTAATTGCCTAGCAATAATATGATTAGTTCGTAGAAGCGTGTTTGTTGTCCGGTTTGGTACCCGGATGGTAAGACAACACGTTTTTGAAGATTTCTGTTTTGTTTGTACTTTTATCTATCTTTATTTCAATACCTGAGGTCAGGCTTTTCAGGGTATATTACAACAGAAATGGCTAATCGTCTCTATTTCAAACGAGTACTGAGTAGTCAGAAAAAATAGATTTATGCAGAATGAAGCTCTGCGGCGGCTTCAAGACCGTCGCCTCCGAGCTTGAATCCTGCC
>DALTWR010000156.1 GCA_029986975.1 Methanocorpusculum sp. | reverse complement strand
CCCACTGTATTTTCTGTTCTCCAGAGTGTTCCATACTTATGTATTAGGCGTGAGGTGTAATAGAGATTTGGAAGATGAAGGAGACGTAAAAAAAGGATGAGTTATTCTTCGTCTTTGATATTGACGTAGTCAATCTTGTTCAGTTTTGTTCTGGGCATCTCTTTTAGGATTGAAATCTTTTTAGGCAAACTCCAGCGGTTTAAGTTGCTGCGTGCATACTGCATAATTGTTTCAGTTGCTTCCTCATGATTCATTGCCGGATTCTGCAGAGTAACATAGAGTTTGATTCTCTCCCCGTTCTTCCATGGAATTCCTACGGCACAGACCTCTTTGACCGCAGGACACGACCCCATAACCGTTTCAATCATGGTCGGGTACACGTTGAATCCGTTGACTTTTATCATGCGCTTATAGCGGGATTTGAAGATGATGTAGTCATTTTCTCCGACGGTTACAATATCTCCTGTATGCAGCCAGACTTTACCGTCTTCATGTTTTCGGAGTACTTCAGCTGTTGCTTCTTCATTTTTGTAGTAGCCTTTCATCAGACCGGGGCATCTGAGACAGAGTTCACCTTCGGTGTCGTTTGGAACAATAGTACATGTTCCAGGCTCTACAAGACAGATTTCTGTGTGCGGCAGAGGTCTTCCGACACATCCTTCAGGGAGTGTGTCATAATCTGATTCGGTTAAGATGCAGCAGCCGCAGGATTCAGTAAGACCGTATCCGGGAAGGAACTTTACACTCATGAACTCATTGTACTTTGCAGCAAGTTCAGGAGCTACGCGGTCTCCGCCTGATGCGATATATGAGATAAATGATACATCTTCGTGCCGCAGATATTCATACATCTTTTCAAACATCGCAGGAACGCAAGGAACGGTATCAACACGTTCCTTCAGAATGATTTTTGCGCACTGCTTTGCGTTGAACTCAGGCATTAATATCTGACGCATGCCGCCGCAGAGCGGCTGATGGATAACCATGCAGAATCCGAACGCGTGAAACACCGGAAGGAAGGATAAAAATGCCATTCCAACATGAGGACGGTTTTCGAACTTTAAAACCATCATATCTGTTGTGCTGGTGTTAATTGCCCGGTTGGTAATCATGACTCCCTTGGCGTCTCCGGTAGTTCCCCCTGTATACATGATGACAGCGACATCATCAGCCTTTACGGTATCTTCAGGCAGTTTTCCTCCGCCCTCGAGGAATTTTTGTCCGGACGTTAAGATATCTTCCCACTCAAGAGCGTCTTCTGCTTTCGGCACACCGCGGAACTTTGTCAGTCTGAATCCAAGACGCATCAGATTTCCTTTCAGATTTTCCGGGAAGTAGGTAGGTATTCTGCAGCGGATGACTTTTGCGCCGAGATTATTGCAGAGTCCTTCGTTTCCTTCGAAGGCTAAGATGTATTTGCTCTCAGTCAGGCTGATTGTGTGTTCAAGTTCCTTTCTGGTTGATAAGGGATGGACGAGGTTGCAGACTGCGCCAAGGCGGTTTATTGAGTAAACAGATAAGACGCATTGCGGGATATTCGGCAGGAAGATGGTTACAAAGTCTCCTTTTTTGACGCCCATCTGCGCCAGCCCTGCAGCGAATGCATCTATGTCGCGGATGAATCTGCCGTATGAGATACGGTTATTGAAGTACCAGATTGCTTCAGCTTTCTCTGATGCGTGGCGCGCACCGTAATTTACGATTGTGTAGAGCGAGCGAAGATCTTCTTCGGTAAAATCATATTTTGTTATTGAGGGGTTGCGGTATGCTTTATCTTTCATTTATCTGTCTCTCTATGAATAGATAACGTATGTTATATTATCCTGTTCATGTTTATATAACCTGTGCTCAAAACAGATGAAATGGTGTTGTACCTAAAAAAAGTTGTAATGACTCATCCCCTTGGAGATATCCTCTAGGGGAATGAATAGAGACCATTTTTGTTCGTTCATTTACTGTCACAATCTATATTCATTGCGAAACCTCAGAATGATTCAAACACCTTTTTGTGATACTAAGGCACATATATAATCAGATATGAAAGTACTCGTCATTGGAAGCGGCGGACGCGAACACGCCATTGTTTCAGCTCTGAAAAACGCTGAAGTATACTGCCTCATGGCAAAGAAAAATCCGGGAATTATAAAGCTCGCAAAGAAATATCTCATCCATGATGAATCTGACTGCAAAGCAGCAGTTGCTTTCGCAAAAGAATGCGGCGCTGACTATGCAGTAATAGGTCCTGAAGCACCGCTTCAGGCAGGAGTCTCTGATGCACTCTGGGATGCAGGAATACCTGTTGTAGGTCCGAAGCAGAAAGCAGCACGTATCGAAACTGATAAAGGATTCTGCCGCGACCTGATGAAGAAATATCAGATTCCGGGATCTCCGGCATACAAAATCTGCAAAACACCGGAAGATGCAATTACCTATATCTCTGAATACAAAGGCGACCTTGCAGTAAAGCCGACAGGACTTACCGGCGGAAAAGGCGTTAAAGTTATGGGAGAGCAGGTTACCCGCGAAGAAGCCTGCGAATACGCTGCAACGCTGAAAAATCAGGACATCATTTTAGAAGAGCGTCTCTTAGGCGAAGAGTTCACCCTGATGGCATTTGTAGACGGTAAGACTCTCGTTCCTATGCCGCTTGTGCAGGACCATAAAAGAGCGTTTGAAGGAGATGTCGGACCGAACACCGGAGGTATGGGTTCATACTCGCTTGAGACTCATACGTTCCCCTTCGTCTCTGAAAAAGATACTGCAGAAGCATTTTCGATAATGCAGAAGACCGTTGCCGCTCTTGCTTCTGAAGGATGCCCGTATCAGGGAATCTTATACGGTCAGTTCATGAATACCAGAGATGGTCCGAAGGTCATCGAGTTCAATGCACGTTTCGGCGACCCTGAAGCAATGAATGTGCTGACACTTCTCTCATCTGATTTCGCAGTAATTGTCGAGCACATCTGTAAAGGAACCTTATCAGAAAAAGATGTTTCATTTGCTCCTTTAGCATCAGTCTGCAAATACATTGTTCCGGAAGGATACCCTGAAAAACCGCAGACCGGTGAAACACTTTCCTTCACCCAGCCGGAAGGAGTTACTGTCTACTTCGCAAATGTTGTTGAAGAAGAGGGAGAACTAAAGACCTTAACATCACGCACTCTTGCCTTCGTCGGTGTTGGAAAGAGTCTGCCTGAGGCAGAAGCACTTGCTGAGGCAGCATGCAGAAGTG
>DALTWR010000155.1 GCA_029986975.1 Methanocorpusculum sp. | reverse complement strand
TTCAACGAGCGTACCAGTTCTTCAACTCTTCTAACCCGTCTTGAAGCTTTGTCCACGATTGCAAAACGCCGCGAACTGATGGCACGTGAGGTTCAGGTCGGTATCACGATGGGTGTGGACTCAGGTTCATCCACAACCAAATGTGTCATTATGAAGGACAACGAAATTGTCGGTACCGGATGGAGACCGACAACTGAAGTTCTGAAGAGTGCAGATGAGGTAATTTCCCTCGCCCTCGAAGAGTCCGGTCTGAAGATGTCTGATATTGAAGCGATAGGTACAACCGGTTACGGAAGATTTTTAATCGGCAAACACTTAAATGCTGACCTTGTGCAGGAAGAACTCACGGTGAACTCAAAAGGTGCTGTCTATCTCGCAGATGCACAGAGAGGATTTGCCACCGTTATTGATATTGGGGGAATGGATAACAAGGCAATCAGTGTCAATGACGGCATCCCCGGTTCATTTACCATGGGAGGTATCTGTGCTGGTGCGTCCGGCAGATTCCTTGAGATGACTTCAAAGCGTCTCGGTGTTGATATTACAGAGCTTGGCGCTCTTTCCATGAAAAGCGAAGGCGGCGAAGATGTTCCGATGAACAGTTACTGTATTGTTTTCGGAACTCAGTCCTTAGTCAATGCGCTGGCTGCCGGCTACAAGCGTGAAGATGTTGCAGCCGCTGCATGTCACTCGGTTGCGCAGCAGGTTTATGAACAGCAGCTGCAGGAAGTCGATATCAAAGAACCGGTGATTATGGTCGGCGGTTCATCTCTGATTCAGGGACTGGTTAGAGCCATGGGCAGAATGCTGAAGACAGAAGTTGTTGTTCCGCACCACTCTCAATACATTGGAGCCGTTGGTGCTGCACTCATCTCTTCCGGTTTCGTGGAAAAGAAGCGGGCAGAGAAAAAGGGGCGTAAATGAGCGGACTCGATTATCTTCACGTTGAAGCAACCGAGGACGGCGGGAAGAAGTACGAAGAGATTGCAACGGCTGTTTTACAGGACCACAATCTCTTATCGATTGTTGAAGGGCTGTATATCTACATCGACCCTTCAGCTCCTCTTTTTGCTGCGGCAGGAGTTATTCGTCCGCCGCGCACGGCAATCAGAGTCTCTGATGTCGGAAATGTCTTAATCGAAGATGAGAAAAAAGCAACGATTGCCGTAGGTTCTGAGACCTACCTTGCAGCGATGCTTAAGATGCTCTGGGATAAGTTAGGGCATGACAACGTTGACCAGCCTGACCGCTTCACAGTTATCATAAGCGGTGTTGCTATCCCGAAGGATTTGAAGGACTGGGTTGTAACCGACCCTGCCGAGTCGCTCTTTAAGGATTTAATCTATGCAATACAGGTCATAGCTCCGGAAGGATTCAAAGTCCGCCGTGAAAACTACGGAAAGAACCGTTTCTCCTATGCAGCATCAGAAAATTCTCTGCCGGAAAAAACGGCAAATGAGATTATCTCACGCGGGTTTAAAGAGATTGAGGAGGCGTTGATATGACTCTTGTTCCGGTCACCTACAAAGGAGGTCTCTATCAGTTAGATGAAGTCATCGACTACATCGAAGACCTTGGCGGATTTATTGTTCAGCGTCACAATATCGCATCTGAAGTTGTTCTGCAGATTTTAATGCCCGCAGAAGACATTGAGCGGCTGCGTGAGTTCTCACGTCCCTTGGCAGGAGAGGTTTTAAGTACACCTCTTGTTGGAACTGAGATTGCGGTTGTTATCCCCAGTCTTGAGATTCACCATCTGCCGCACTCTGCCTGTGATGTTGCAGAGTATCTGAGAGCCCACGGCTCAAAGTCCAACATGCTTGGGATGGCTCGCGGGTTCGGACGCAGAATCTCGCAGATGAATGATGAGGAGCGTGATTTGATTAATGAGCATGATGCAGCGATTTTTGTTTTAGGAAACTTTGCATCATGTATCGGGACAAAGTTCCCGAAGCTCCGCTCAGGAATCAATGTCCCGATTATTTTAACCGGCGGTCCTTCGCGCGAAGTCTTAGAGGAGATTACCGACCCGCCGGTAGAAGGATATGTCGGAAATCTCGGACGCTTCATGCACAGAACGCAGACTGAAGCGGACATCTCACGCTTGGATGCAGTCATCGAAGAGGTTGAAAAGGTAATTGATGCCAGAAGAAAAGAGCTGGCACTCGACCCGCTTTCCGTAAACCCGGCACGTCTTCAGGCATTTCTGCAGCAGATGATACCTGAAATCGAAGAGATTTTAGCACCGGCTCCGGTTGCGGTTCAGTTAAATGGGCTCAGAATCAAACTTCCGTACGGAGAGTATGCTGAGCGTATCAGAAATCTGGAGATTGAAGCAGGAATTAAAGTAGGAGACATCTGTGATGTCAGAAAGTCCCGGATGCGCGACTATATCTTAATCCGCATCAGACCGCTTTCTGAAACAAATATTGTGGTTTAACTATGGCTGATACTGATATTGACTTTGAAAAGGCAATCCGTGAGATTGAAGAAAACGGCGCAGAAAAAACTGCCGAAGCATGGCTTAAAAATGTAGAGAAAGAGTACGGCTCAGCTCCTCTTATCTACAAAAAACTTGAAGACTGCCCGGAAGCCCTTCTTTCGCACATGATGTATAAGCATGCGGTAAATTCTCTCGGCGCTTTGTCGCCGAAGACAGTTGAACTCATCAGTTTAGCAGTAGGTGCTGCTCTTCGCTGCGACCACTGTACATCATATCACATGCATGTTGCACAGAATATGGGAATTTCCAAAGAGGAGATTTTAGAGACGGTCTTAATTGCCGGTCTTCTTTCAAACTCGTCAGTATTAGCTCATGCATACCGCGTGGTAACGCCCGATACGAAGGAAGAACCGTGCGGTGCGGCGTGTACGGTGAAATAAGGCTGAACAGCAATTCTCTCATGGCTGAACGGTTACAACATACGACATCTATATCTCTGATTAAATGAAAGACAAAGATGGTGTTAACTCACCATCTTTTTCCAAAATAAGGAACCGCATTCAAATGTATCTTATTGATTCTCTAAGAAGGGATGGAGTGATTTTCTCACACAGCACACTCTCCTTCTCTCCAGCAGAGTTTCCATACATTCCCATATCTGAATAGAACACAGCCGTCTAAGAAATCAATCCAGTCATCGGCAAACGAATAGCCGGTTAAAACTCCTATGCATGATACCGCAAACGCATCATGAGTAACACAAAGCACCGCTTTTCCGTCTTCAGCAATC
>DALTWR010000154.1 GCA_029986975.1 Methanocorpusculum sp. | reverse complement strand
GACACGGGAAGTAAACCGGACTCTTGCCACCGCCGCTGAAGAAGGAGGCTTTGCACACGGTGTGGGCTCAGAACGTGCCGCCCTTGAAAATCCGGAACTTGCAGACCCGTTTACCGTCGTCCGCGACGCTGCGCCAAACGCTTTTATTGCCGGAAACATCGGCGCAGCACAACTTATCGAACATGGTCCTGAGTGGGCGTGTCGTGCGGTTGACCTCATTGATGCAGATGCACTGTGCATTCATGTAAATATCCTTCAGGAGTTATTCCAGCCGGAAGGAGACAAATACGGTGCGGGTATTCTTTCCGCTGTAACAGACGCGGCGAAAGCCGTCCATGTTCCTGTTATCGTTAAAGAAACCGGAGCAGGTATGTCCCGCGAAGCTGCTGCTGCATTTTATAACGCAGGAGCTTGTGCCGTTGATGTCGGCGGATTCGGCGGAACATCATGGGCAAAAGTAGAGATGATTAAATGTGAAATGCAGCGTGCCAGTGATAAAACAGCTCAGCTTTACGGAAAGGAGTTCCTCAACTGGGGAATTCCCACAGCAGTGAGTGTTTTTGAGGTAGCGCAGGTTAAATGCGGTCCGGTTATCGCGACCGGAGGATTACTGTCCGGACTGGACATAGCAAAATCAATAGCCCTCGGTGCAGATTTAGGAGGTATGGCAAAAGCTCTGCTGTCTCCGGCACTCGAGGGTAGAGATGCTCTTATGAGAAAACTTGACACTCTCATTGACGAACTGAGAGCGGCAATGTATCTTACCGGAGCAAAAAATAGTGCGGATTTACAAAACGTCCGCTATTATCTGACTGGCGTCGTCAGGGAAATGACGCAGGTAAAATAAACCATGGATGTAGAAATAATTGCTGTAGGCGGATATAACGAGGTCGGAAGAAACATGACCGCGGTCCGCGTCGGAAAAGAAATCATTATCTTTGATGTAGGACTGTACTTAGACCCGGTATCCGGAAATAACAGTGTTGATATGGAGAATATGCACTCTCTGGATTTAATCCAGATAGGAGCCATTCCGGATGATACCGTCATGAACGCCGTCGAAGGCACGGTTCGTGCAATCGTCTGTACACACGGACACTTAGACCATATCGGTGCAATTCAGAAACTGGCGCACCGCTACAGCTGTCCGATTATCGCAACGCCGTACACCATTGAGTTAATCAAACAGCAGATTGAAAGCGAGCGCAAATTTGTTGTAACCAACAAGACCTTTGCATTAAAGGCAGGCGGAAAATATACCATTTCAACGAACCTGACCTTAGAGTTCATTCGTGTTCAGCACAGTATCATTGATTCCGTAATGGCGGTTCTTCACACGCCGGTCGGCTGCATTGTTTACGCAAACGACTTTAAGTTCGATATGACGCCGGTTTTAGGCGAAGCACCCGACCTTGCCCGGATGAGAGCCATCGGAAAAGAAGGCGTTAAGTGTCTTATTGTCGAGTCCTTAAACCTCGATGACAGAGGATATGCGCCAAGCGAACAGGTAGCCCGTCTTCGTGTCCGCGACACGCTCTTACGGGCAGAAGACGACAAACACGCGATTATTGTAACAACGTTTGCCTCACAGGTCGCCCGTATCAAGACGATTACCGAGTGTGCCCGTGAAATTGACAGAATCCCGGTACTTCTTGGACGCAGCATGGAACGCTACAACGGACTTGCAGAGGTTATGAAACAGGTCGCATTCCCGCAAGGAACGAGTATCTACGGAAACCGCAAGGTAACTGACAGAATGCTTCGCCGCATCGCAAAAGAAGGACCGGAAAAGTATCTGCTCGTCGTAACCGGACATCAGGGTGAACCCGGTTCAATGCTTTCCCGTATGGCGCTTGGTGAAACGCCGCTGAGAATCGAGAAAGGAGACCGCGTATTATTCTCTGCAAATATTATTCCGAATCCGATTAACTTTGCCCAGCGCGCTGAAGTTGACCGCCTTCTGCTTCGTCAGGGCGCACGTCTCTTTGATGGTCTGCACGTAACCGGTCACGCGTTCTATCAGGAACACTATGACCTTGTCTCCATGCTGAATCCTGAACACATTGTCCCGTCTCACGGTCCGTTCGGTATGAAGGGCGGCTATGTTGAACTCGCATCCGAGTTCGGCTACACCTTAAACCGTGATGTCCACATTATGCAGAACGGCGACCGCCTTGTTCTTCCGAAGTGATTATGATGTCCTTAGAAGAATATCTGAAAGCAGCGGCAAAGAAAATCAATATTGAAGCTGACGAGTACAGTCTTGCAGAAGATACGAATCTTCGCAAAGCTGCCTCTCATCTGCTTTTAAGCGGCGGAAAGCGGCTTCGTCCGGCTCTTGTTATGCTCGCAGCTGATGCGGTGAAAAAAGGTGCGTCTGAGGCGGTGTTTCCGGCAGCCTTTGGTGTTGAGCTGCTGCATACCTATACGCTTGTCCATGATGACATTATGGATAATGATTCGATGCGCCGCGGAACGCCGACGGTGCATACGGTATTCGGCAATACACAGGCGATTTTAGCAGGAGATGTTTTATACGGCGATGCGTTTTCATATATCTGCCGCGCAGACGCATCAGATTCTGCAAAGGCGGCTGCAGTTCAGATGTTAGCCCACACGGCTCATGTGCTCTGCGAAGGTCAGTCTTCTGATACGTCTTTTGAGACGCGGGCTGATGTTTCGGCTGATGAGTATCTTTCGATGGTTCGCGGAAAAACCGGCAGTCTTCTTGCAGCTTCAGCTGGTATCGGGGCGATTTTAGCGGGCGGAACTCCGCAGGAGGTTGCCGCCTTATATACGCTTGGTATGCAGGCAGGTTGTGCGTTTCAGATTCGCGATGATGTAATTGATATTAAGGCACCTTCTGAGGTGTCTGGTAAGAATCGCGCATCGGATTTACGTGAGAATAAGCAGACGATTGTGGCAATTTATGCCCGCGAGGCCGGCGTTGATTTGTCGAAGTATCATAAGCCGGATTTATCTGATGCTGAAATCGATGAGGCTATCTCTCTTCTTGAAGATGCGGGTGTTTTTGCCCGGATTAATGAATTATCAGATAAACTGATTGCATCAGCAAAGGCGGGACTTGCAGTTCTGCCGGATTCTGATGAGAAAGAGATGCTGAAGGCTCTTGCGGATTTATTCGCCGCAAGGGATAACTAATTTTTTTAGAGTGAGCGGATGTGAGCGTAAGTGAGCGTTTCGATATGCTCACTTTTTAAGCTGTTATTCTGCTCT
>DALTWR010000153.1 GCA_029986975.1 Methanocorpusculum sp. | reverse complement strand
GTCTGATCTTCGCTAATCGGGTGTAAGACATGTAATGCCTTCGGGTTTGCCGGACGGTTCATCATCTTGTAGGCAACCTCTTCGCTTGTCAGCGTAAACGGCGTGTTTTCAAGATAACCCTGACCGGTCATACATGCTCTGACCTGGGAGTAGAGAGCCTGTACCGGATGCGGTTTTCCAACCGTAAAGCTTGGCGGAAGTTTGGCATCAATTTTGTCGTAACCGTAAGCGATTGCGGCATCCTCATAGATATCACAGTCATGCATAATGTCTGCACGATAACATGGAATTGATACAACAACCTTATCATCATCAAGAACTGAACATCCGAAACGCATCTTTTCAAGAAGGGTTGCCATCTCTTTTGCATCCATAGGAATGCCGGTAAGTTTTGTACACTCTTTTGCGGATACGCGGCGCTTTGAGGGGCTCATCGACGGACCTTCAACACCGTCAATAGTATCAGTTTCAACAGACGCTCCCATCTCCACAAAAGCGGCGCAAAGGATATGCACCGCAACAGCAACGGCACGCGGCTCAATACCTGTTACATCGAGCAGAATATTTCTGGTGTTTTCCGTAACTCTTGTGAGTTCTCCGTTGATGATTGGCGGGAACGAACAGACACGTCCTTTTGCATCGACAATAAGCGGATACTTATCAAAGTCCTGAACAATCTTTGCATAGGCTTTTCCTTTCGGATGTTCTGCAAGGATTTCATCCATCGTCATCTCACGGTCATAATCGAGCGGAACAAACTTTGTACTTTTGTCTGCTGCCATGTAGGTAAACGGACCTTCGATTTTGTCGAGGTCGTGAACACCTATCGCGACTTTCTTTCTTCCGCGGCCGACTGCCCAGTGAAGAGACTCCTGCAGCCCCATCAGAGATTCAATCATGGCGTTATCCATGTTTACGTTTCTGATTACAGCTGAACCCAGATACGGGCGGATGTCTTTTAATCCTTCATCTACGTGGAATGAGATTCCTGACGGCTTTACTGTGTATTCGACAAGACCTTTTTCAATACCTAAATAGCCGCGAAGTGCACGGGCTGTACCTTCTGCAGAGTATAAATCCGGACGGTTCGGGAAGTACTGTACATCAGTCTGCTCTTCTTCCTCGCGTTCGACTTCAGACCCCATCATCGGCAGATTGTCTCTGATGGTCTTGATGTCGCAGCGTGTCAGCCGTGCGAGATATTCATTGTTTAATTTTACAACCGGCATAATTACACCCTCCTTACCGGACTGTTTCTAATCCAGTCAATATCACTCTTGTAGAGCTGTCTTAAATCTTTTAAGCCCATCCGAAGCATGGAAACACGGGAAACACCAAGTCCCCATGCAAGTACGGGGCAGTCAATTCCCCATGGTTTTGTAACTTCCGGACGGAAGATTCCAGCACCTCCGAGTTCAACCCAGCCAAGTCCGTCAACCCAGACCTCCGGTTCAACGGATGGTTCTGTGTACGGGAAGTATCCGGGACGGAACCGGACTTCTTCAAAGCCCATGCGGTTAAAGAACTCTTTGAAGAATCCTAAGAGATGTCCGAAGTTGAGGTCTTTGTCCATTACAATTCCTTCGAGCTGCTCAAACTCAGGAAGGTGAGTGGGGTCAATGGTCTCTCTGCGGTAGACACGTGAGATTGAGAATGCCTTTACCGGCGGGTTTGGATTTTCTGCAAGGTACTGAATGGAAAGGGATGTCGAGTGGGTTCTTAACACACATTTCTTGGAAATCTCCGGATTCCAGACACCGCCCCAGCCGGTACTTCCGGTGTCTCCGCCGTTTTCGTGAATGTCGCGGATTTTTTCCCATCCGTTCGGAAGCGGGAGTTCTTCTGCTAAATGGAAAGTATCCTGCATCTCACGCGCCGGATGGTCCTGCGGCTGATAGAGAGCATCAAAGTTCCAGAAGGAGTTTTGCACTATTGAGCCGTGGAACTCGGTAAAACCCATCTCGAAAAGGAGTGAGCGAATCTCATCTAAAATCTGCTGGTTGGGGTGAACTCTTCCTGCATAGATACGTTTCGGAAGTTTTGTGATGTCGTATTTCCGTAAGTTTAAGTTCTTCCATTCGCCGGAGATAATCTGTTCGCGGGTTAAAGTTCCTGCTTCTTCTCTGAGGTCAAGACCCGCTGCTGCAATCTCTTTTCCTTCATCAGTGATGGTAATCTTCCATGAGATGTGTTCATCAATGAGTGCCAGACCGCGTTTTACCAGTGCTTTGCAGCCTTCGGATTCGGGCATCAGATTTTCCAGAGCTTTTTCATCATCTCCTTTATTTTTGATTGCTTCAGTGTTGATGATTACTTTTCCGCCATCAATTGTTATCCAGTTTTTCTTTCTAAGCCATCCGATAGCTATCTTTGATAAGCTGTCGCGGCTTAAGTCTTTCATGGTGACAGATTCTTTGAGTTCCTTTAATTTGTTGACAATCTGACGTTCCGGAAGTCCGCCTTCTTCTGCGTACTTCTTACCTTCTTCAGTCAGTTTTGCAGATAGTGAAATTCTTTTTTCAACAATGACAAGTCCGCGGTCGGCACAGAGGTGTGCCCACTGTACAGCAGACTCAGGTGTTGTATTCAGTTTTTCTGCAAGTTCTTTGTCGGTACAGGAGTTCAGGTCTGCTAATGCAGCAAGAACACGTTTTTCATTGATTGTTAATTCCATTGTATTTACCACTCCGCAACTTTATGGGCAACTTCATCACGCTTTTCCTTAAAGTCGGCAAGAAAAGCACGGACTCTTTCTAATGTCTCTTTCTTACAGGTTCCGCACATGAGTTCTCCGGCTTTGCATGCTTCGCACATCATCTTCAGTTCAGTATCATCTTCCTGCATATGGAATTTATTTAACTGGTAGATGGCACATTTATCAGGCTCTCCTCCGAATTTCTTCTGTTCTTCAAGAGTCTGGCGTCCGCCGGTAACTGCTCCCATTATTTTCTTTTTGACATCTTTGTCTGCATCATCAAACCAGATAAGACTGTCCGGAACGGATGAAGACATTTTTCCGCCCTGGAATCCCATCAGGAAACTGTGATACGTAGATGAAGGAAGCATAAATCCGAATCCGCCGAACTGCTGTTCGATACCGCGGACGATTCCGTCAACTTCAGCCGCATTGTATCCTGCAGGGAGGTCGATATGTCCTTCGTATTTTTTCGCTCCCGGAAATGCTTTTGCAACAGCAGCTATGGCTTCTGCTGATGCGGTTTTTGCCCGGATGCTGATATGTGTTCCGCGGTCTTCGAC
>DALTWR010000003.1 GCA_029986975.1 Methanocorpusculum sp. | reverse complement strand
GCTAGAGATTATTATGATATCAGCAACACCACACATATCTTTTCCGGTTGGAGTTTCTCTGTTTGTAGACAAGATGTTTCGTGAACTAAATCTTGATAGTATCATCTGTCCTTTGAAAATGCGTGGAACTAACTTATGTTCCATCCTTCGCGGCATGATATCTTACAAACTTACTGAAAATTTCAGCATCAAACGATGTCATGTATGGATGAACACCCCAGAGATTCTTGACTATTATCATCTCAACCCATTCAGTCTCAAAACTCTTTACCGCGCATTGGAAACCTTAGGAGATTCTTTTGGCTTAATCCTGAACTCCATTCAGGATTATCTCTTTTCGCACTACTCTTTTGAAACTACTGATGAGTATCTTGACTGGACAAGTCTTATTCTTTGGGGAGATAAAGCAGATTTGGGAGAATATGGTTATAGTCGTGACCACCGACCGGATAAAAAACAGATAACTATTGGAATCTCAGAACTTGCTAAACCAGTTGAAATTCCCATTGGTATGACCGTAAGGGCTGGGAATGTCAACGACATGGAACATTTCAAAACAACATACCTTCAGACCTCCCGAAGATTAAGACCGGGTTCACTTATCATCTTTGATAAAGGCGCTAACTCTGAAGAGAATCTTGATTTGACTGAATCTACGGGAAAGAAGTATCTTACATCTATGAGATATAACAAAAGTCTGGACAAAAGGTTCAAACACTTTTGGGAGGATAATCCGGAATGTCTCAATCCTGATGAAATGGATGAGATGAAGAGAATCTATGGTATCAAAATCATCTATCCTAAGAGTATCAACTACCTTTACTTTTCTAAAGAGAGGGAAGAATTAGATTTACTGGCACACCATAGAAAGGCAGTTAAAGATCTTGAAGAGGCAAGGTACGTTAAAGAATGTGTCTACCATGGAAGAAAACTTCCGCGAAAATATCGTACCTCAAAGAATAAATTCCTCAAACTCAGTTGTACGATACAAGTTGATTTAGGAAATGAGTCTGATGATGAACTCTTGGAACGATATGAACGGGAACTAAAAACAGGAAGGGAAGGATTTTTCGCACTTAAGTCAAGCAAGAATTTGACACTAAATGAGGCATATTCTCAGTACTTTTCAAAAGACTCTATCGAGAAGATGTTCCATTCTCTGAAGAATGAGATAGAGATTAAACCGCTTAGAGTGTGGACGGAATCAAGTATTAAAGGGGCATTGCTGATTGGATTTTTGGCGCAGCTGTTTGTTTCACTTACGAAATATCTTATCCCGGAAGTAAAGAAGGTAGCAACAAAATTCTTTCTGAAATCACTGAAGAATTTGACACTTACGATTATTAAGGGAGAGTCGGTCTTTAGGAGATTCATTTACTCTAACTTTGAATGGATGAATATGGCTATTTTGAGGTTGAATCAGGATAATATTTTGAGCAGAGCCGGAGGATAAGCTCAACTGTCAAATTCTAAAATGCGAAAAAAGATAGGTGCGATGAGCGGAAGCTATCAATCAAGTGTCAAAGTTGGGTAACTATTCAGCATCCATATCTGCAATACATACAGCTGAATCACATCCTCAAAACATCCATGAACTAAAAAAAACAGGGGTACGTAACTCACAGGCGGAGGTGGATCAAAACGCTAAAAGGATACAGCCTGAAACGCTTCTTGTGATGTTACACTAAACAATTCGACGCAGGGGTATATAAACCCCCTACCGCGCGGTGCGGAAGTGGAAAAAACGCACAGAAATCAAAAAAATCAAAGCCCTAAAAACACCCCAAATAAAAAACAAACCGCAGAAACGCCTTAAAAAGCACTTCCGCGCGGAAACGAAAAGAAGCCCGATTTGGGCTTAGATTTTCCGGGCAACCGTAATATATCCGGTATGCCCCACCCTCGTTGACGGACGTGTGCCGCGTGCACTTCGGGACAATTCACGCTCCATTATTTCGATGGTCTGCACATTCTCATCGCCAAAAAGACGGCGGGCTGTATCCATCACCGTAAACGTCTGTTCCAGAAACGGCGTGTACGAAGCAAAGTATCCGCCGTTTTTCAAAAGAGCATACGCATGCTCAACATGCTGCGGCTCAATCTGCATATCGAGATGCACAATATCAAAGGGACCGTCAGACACCTCAAGAACATCGCAGGCGCGGCACTCAACGTTGGAAAGACCTGCATCGACAATATTTCCTTCAGCAGTCCTGGAAAAATCAGCCCGTGCTTCGCAGGAAACAACCTCGCGGGCGCATCCGCCGAAATAAATTGCCGCAATCCCTGAGCCCGTTCCCGCATCAAGAACTCTATCACGTGAACACATACCCGTGTATGCCATAACAATTCCAATGTCTTTAGGCATCATAGGCGCCCCGGTACGTTTTCCGTGCGAAAAGTAATCTCCTGCCTTCGGCAGAATTACCGTAAACTCCTTTCCGAGATGGGTTGTAATAGTATCTCCGTCTTCGCACAGCGAAGCCGCAGCTAAATCAATCATACCCATATCGGTAGAAAGCTTACCCTCGCCTAACCGGACAAAGTACTCGCGGGAATTTCCGCGCAGAATAACTCTGGCGTTTCCAATCATGCTGAAAGCTTCAGAATCGCTTCTGCCATGTCGCCTTTACACTCCTTCAAAGCGGCACGGGCTTCGTCCTCTGTCTTTCCGGTCTGAGCTGCAACAAGAGACACATCCTCATCCGGAATAACAACTTCCGCCTCTTCAAAATGCACATCGCCGGATAACTGATACGAGGTCTGACCCTGCATCGTAATTCCAACGACCTGTGCATTCTCAAATACATAGTTTCCCTGTGCGGTATAGACGACGACCTTCTCAACATTTTCGATTTCGTCCATCTTCATACCCATCTTCCGCATTGCGGCTTTCATCTGTTTCGGATTAATTCCCGGCATCATTTTTTATTTGCTCCTGATCTTGTTTTTACGGCTGTTCCATAAGTAAAACCTTTCATCTCGCAACCGGCAAGAACAGCCATCCCGGTTGCTAAAAGGTTGTCTGATTCATCTGTCACAAAGACTTCGTCTTCTGCTAATATATCTTCGTCGGCTGAGATTACATGTTTTGCCATCGCATTTTTACCATCTGCAACAAAGGGCACTGCATCTTCCATAACTACCACACGGTTTTTCGGTGCGGGAATAAACTCATGAAGACGGCGTGCCCCGGCAAACCCAAGCGTAAGCCGTCCGTCATTTGCGCGGACAGTTACCAGCCGCTCTTTTCCGAGACTTACATATCTGACACGCCTGGTATTTGAATACGAAAACGTGACCTCATCGGGAAAGAGTGCCTGACCTGCACCCCGTCCGAACTGAAAGTCAGCAATTCTTCGTACGCGACTTAAGCTGCTCTTCGATAAGTTCGTTAACTCTTCTGACGAAATCATATTCGCATCCTTTCGGTATATATGCGCCTGCTGCAATATTATGTCCTCCGCCTCCGCCGCCGAATTCAGCAGCGGATTTACATAAAGCTTCCTGCAGATTAACCCCACGGCGCACCATCCGCTCATTCGTGCGCATAGATACCTTCAAAAGTTCCGGCTCATCGGAAACAGCAGAGATAACAAGAATCGGTTTTAGCGGATTCAGTTTTGATAAAGCCATCCCGGCACCAATTCCTATAACCGTATCCGGATATTTATCGCCGGTGTTAACAGACTGAATTGCAGTGTGTTCTTCAACGCCGATATCTAAGATGTACTCGCAGAGATCACGGATGATACTCCGGTGATGCCGTAACATATGTTCTGCCTCGCGATAATGAATCCCGCGGTCGCCGGCGCAGACAGCAGCACCCACGGCAGGCTTCTGCCATCTGCCGCAGGCGTTAAGCATCGTTGCATACTCTGAAGCATTTCTAAGAGGCGTCTTTTCTGCTTCATCAGGGAAGAAATAGTGTTCAGCAAACAGACGTTCAACCGACTCGCCGTTTGCCATCATCTGCTCTGCGACAACGCTTGATAGTTTGCGTATCTCATCATCAGATAAATCTTCAAAGACACGGAATGAACTTTCCGTCGGATATATCCCTGCGCGGCAGAGAAGCGCTGCGGCAGCGGCAGGTTTTCCGGAGATTCCGGGAATTACCGGGTCATCGCTGTTCGATAATGACAGATGCAGCGCCCGTGTTGAAAGCCCATAGCAGTTTATCCCGAATCTGATTTTGAGAATGCCGTTTCTCTCTGCGTCTTCGGCAATCCAGTGGGCAATGCCGCAGAGTTTGCATTTTTCCCGCGCCATCATATCCCCGACATTTCCGACAACGGCGAGCTTGCTTAAATCAAGGTTTGCCTCATCCATCTTTCGCGCGGTAAGGTAACAGATTCCTGCTGCGCTGCACTTTTCATACTCTTCTCCGTAAAACTGTGAGTTTACCTGAAAGTACTCAGTTCCTTTTTCTGCTGCCTGAGGTATGTGGTGGTCGAGAATAAGTACTTCATCTGAAGAAAATCCCGCATCTTCCAAGAGATTCTGCTGACCGGAACCTAAATCCGTGAACAGTTTAAGACTCGAATCGCGCGGAATATGAGGTATAGTCATCGGTTCAAGCTGACGGATGAAAACCGGTTTTGCCGGAATATGCGCGCGCGAAAGCGCCTGAAGCATAATAGAACCGCTTGAGATGCCGTCAGCATCAATATGCGAGACTACTGTTACTGAATCGCTCTCGCTGATAATATCCGCTGCTTTACTGATATCTTCAACGACTCCCATATTTGGCTCCTGAATATCTATACATCTTTGTCGTACAAGGAAATAAGGTATAGGTTGAAGAGGTCAGAAAACCAACTTAGAAGGACAACTGATATGACCGGAAAAAAAGACTCACTCGACAAGATAACCGTAATCGACCACCCTCGTATGATATTAGGCTGCATAGGATTAGCCATGGGGCTTGCAGTCCTTGTTTTATCTCTGCTTCATAAAATGGCTCCGGAACATGCAGTAATCTTTCTCTCCATCGCGGCAGTTGCCTTCGGCATATCTCTGCTGCTTCCAAAAAAACAGTGAGACAATATCTGAATGAATAAAGCACTCATATTTTTCCTCGCATCACTTCTGATTTTCGGAACAAACGGCATCGTCGCAAGCTTTATTCCGCTCTCCAGTTACGAGATTGTATTCTTCCGCGCACTGCTCGGCTCGCTGACGCTTGCTGCGGTATTCTTCCTCCTCAGAAATAAGATTACCATCTTTAAAAAACGGAAAGACCTTATCTTCCTGATATTTTCAGGCGCATCAATGGGTTTGTCATGGATGCTTCTCTATGAAGGATATCAGTTAAGCGGCGTCGGCGTTTCAACGCTTCTCTATTACTGCGGACCCATTATCGTAATGGTACTATCCCCGTTTCTCTTCGGCGAAAAGTTCACCGCGCAAAAAGTCATCGGATTCATTATTGTAGCCCTCGGCTGCGTTGTTCTAAATGGCGGTGCAGCTTTGGAAGGTGCAGGAGGATGGGGTTTGTTCTGCGGTACTATGTCGGCTGCTGCATGCGCTGCAATGATTATTCTCAATAAAAAAGCAACAGGCGTCAGCGGTCTGGAAAACACGTTGTTCCAGCTTATATTCGCCTGTATTACAGTTACTGTCTTTGTCGCATGTAAGTGTGGTTTTTCCTTTATCTCAGAAATCCCCCCGGACGCCTGGGTATGGATTCTTCTCATAGGTATCACCAACACAGGTATAGCATGCTTCCTCTACTTTACGTCAATGAGAAAACTCTCTGCGCAGACAATCTCCGTCCTTGGATACCTTGAACCGCTTTCCGCAGTGATATTCTCTGCCCTGTTCCTGCAGGAAATCTTAACCCCGCTGCAGACCCTTGGCGCAGTCTGCATTATTGGGGGTGCTGTATTTGCAGAAATTACATGGAAGAAACTAAAGGAGAAGAAAACTCTCTGAGATATTTCCCCAACCACCAACATAATAACCAATCAGGGATAAGTGATAACCATGGAATATGATTCATCAAAACTTATCGGAAACGTAGTTCCGGTAAAAGAACTTACAGACTATCAGAAAGGCTCGGTAGTTTCCCGCATGGTAATAAACAAAAAAGCAGGAACTGTTACCGCCTTCGCTTTTGAGAAGGGCGAAGGACTTTCTGAACATTCAGCACCGTTTGATGCATTAGTAATAGCCGTCGAAGGAGAAGCAGAAATTCCTATCGGAGGAGTTTCACATACAGTTCACGCCGGAGATATGCTCATTATGCCCGCTAACGTGCCGCATGCAGTACATCCGCTCACTCAGTTTAAGATGATTCTTGTACTGATTCATGAGTAATTAGGTATAGGTAAGAGAAACACCAATACTGTTCTATGCAGCTGACTGTTCTCTGTGATAACTATACATCAACCTATACTGAAAAAACCTACATCGCTGAACCGGGATTTTCCGTTTACATCGAAGACGGTTCAGATACCATTCTTTTTGACTGCGGCTACACCGATGTATTTCTGAAAAATGCAGAGACTGCCGGAATCGATTTAACATCCCTTACAAAAATCGTCTTTTCTCACGGGCATGATGACCACTCGGGAGGACTAACATACCTTCTCCCTCTGATACAAAAAGGAACAGACCTTTATGCTCACCCCGACACCTTCCGTGAAAAAAGAAGAGGAGATATGAATACCGGTTCTCTTTTCCGCGAAGATGAACTTGCAAAAACATGTACTATGCATCTTTCAAAAAGACCGCAGAAAGTATCAGACCATCTGACATTCTTAGGAGAGATTCCGTCACTCAACTCATTTGAGCCGCGAAAACAGTTTGATATGCATGACGATGGAACCGGACACTTTGTTCCTGATTTTGTGCGTGAGGATTCAGCCCTTGTCTTCGAGGATAAAGACAGCATCAGTATCATAACCGGATGTTCCCACGCAGGCATCTGCAGCATCTGTGAGTATGCAAAACAGCTGTTCAAAAAACCCATCCGCTCGGTTATCGGCGGATTCCATCTCAAAAACGCAGATGAACGGGTTAAAAAGACAATCACATACTTCAAAGAAAATAATGTGCGGGAACTCTACCCTTGTCACTGCGTCTCTTTTGCCGTAAAGGCGGCTATTAATGCTGAAATTCCGCTGCAGGAAGGTGGGATAGGGCTGACCCTTGAGTGGTGAGACGGCTTTTCAAAAGAGGGGTCTTTGAACTATCAGATATCTTTCTGATAGATAGCCTCCATTTCGCGAACCATCCGCCCCTCAATTTCTTCTGTGTCAGGCAGAACTTTGCGCAGCATCTCAGGAAGTTCCTGTGAGAAAGCGTACTCAGAAACGCCGATAGGCTTTTTTAAATCACGCAAAGCATACTCTGCAACAAACTTCTGCTTATCACGACAGAGAATTAAACCGATAGACGGGGCATCAGAATCACTCTTAATCAAATCATCAACTGCTGAGAGATAGAAGTTCATCTTACCGGCATACTCCGGCTTAAACTTCCCTGTCTTCAGCTCGATAACCACATAGCAGTGAAGCTTTAAGTGATAGAACAGAAGGTCGATGTAAAAATCATCACCGCCGACCTCGAGATGCACCTGACGTCCCACAAATGCGAACCCGCGTCCGAACTCAAGAAGAAGTTTTGTCACATGCGATACTAAAGCATCTTCTACCTCAAGTTCAGATACCTCATTCGAAAACGAAAGGAAATCAAACACGTACGGGTCTTTAAAGAGGGCTGAAACATTCTTCTGCGGAAGCACCCTCTCAAAATTTGACACCTCAAGCGTATGCCCCTGCCGCTTATACAAATCTGTAGCAATCTGGTGATCAAGAACACGAACAGACCAGCCGTTTTCAATGGCTTTCAGTAAATACCAGTCACGTTTTTCCTGTTCTTTTACCCGTTCCATAACGAGTACTGTATGCGACCATGGTAATTGTGCAGACAGTGTCTGCACAATTTGTTTTGATGGGTACACCTCAGCAAATCGTTTCATGTTTTTGAGATTTCTTACAGAAAAACCAGTTAATTCTGGGAACTCTTTTCTGAGTTCGGCAGATAGGTTTTCAATGAATTTGTTTCCCCATTCTGCACGTTCGAGGATTATTTTACCAACGTTCCAGTACAGAAGAACGAGTTCACGGTTTACTGACAGAAGTGCACGCTGCTGTGCAGAACGAACCCCTGAAATAACATCAGAAACGACTTTAGCGTATTCTGCAGAAATGATTTCCGTCATCATCAAACCTCACGTTCTCAAAAACATTTTTTCAAGTTCTTCTTTAGTAAGAGTAATGACCGTAGGTCTTCCGTGCGGACATGTGTATGGAGAATCAGTCTGAGAAAGCTGTCTTAGCAGTTCTTCCATCTGGGAAATAGTAAGCGTTGTATTTCCTTTCACAACTGCCCGGCATGCAGCAGTTTTTAGCACGCGGTCTAATGCCCGCTCAGGATTTTTCTCTGTGTCTCCACATAACTCTGCAATAATCTCATGGACTACTGAAGGATCTCCGAGTTTTGATGAGACAGCCGGAACACAGCGTACTGCCCAGACATCCTGTCCGAACGGTTCAATACCATATCCTGCTTTTTCCAAAGCCGGAAGAAGCGTGGGAAGAACTGCCGCCTCAGCGCGGGAAAGTGTCAGAGTAACAGGCGTTATAAGTTCCTGACCTGCACGTTCTTCTGCCGCTTTTTTGAGCAAAGAGTCATACATAATCCGTTCATGTGCTGCATGCTGGTCAATTATCAGAAGACGTCCGTCCGCATCTTTTGCGAGAATGTACGTCCCTGAAATCTGACCTAACACTTCCGGAATCTGAAATGCTGATTTTATCTCCGCAGAATCTTCTTTTCCGCCGAAGATAATCCGCCCGGTTCTTTTCAGCTGTTGTTCAGTCTTCCGCGGCGTTGAGTATGACGGGGCGGGAGAATCCTGCTGGATAACATAGATAGGTTCCGGGGTGAGCTGCGGTGCAGTATAGGGTCTGCTTCCTGCTGCACCAGTATTCTGATGCATATAAGAGACTGCATCTGTATCTCCCACTAATGATTCAACAGTATTTTGTCCGTATGGGCTGTTAAGTACGGAGTATACTTTCTCCGTAAGAGATGATTTAGTCTCTCCTGCGTTTTCTTTTGGAGATGCGGTTTCAGTTTTCAGGTACGTTTTTTCTGCAGACCGCTTTCTGATATATTTCTTCTCATCTCCGGCATCTCTCTTTCCGAAGGCTGCCTCAAGTGCCGGCGAAATCAGTTTTGTCTGTGTATCGGGTTCTTTTTTCTGCGCAAATATCTTTTCATCATGGAGTGCACAGTACACAGCATCCTGTACCGCTGATGCAACCTCGCGCTCACGGGAGATTCTCACCTCTCGTTTTGTCGGATGAACGTTTACATCAACCTCACGTAAATCGACTTTGATATCTAAGAATGCCGCAGGATACATTCCTTTTGGAAGAAGTGTGCCGTATCCTTCACGTACTGCCCACTGAAGTGTGCGTGAGGTAATCTGCCGCCCGTTTATTGTGAGATAGAAACGTGACGGTGTCGGACGCATCTCGCATCCGGGTTTGGTAATCCATCCGGAGACTGATGCTGCATGGTTAGAGCCTTCTGCCTGAATCAGTGATTTTGCAAAACCCGTTCCAAAAACTGCTGCGACTGCGTCAGGATAACTGCCGTTTCCGTATGTTCTAAACCGTTCTTTTCCGTTGAACAGGAGAATTATCGCCGTATTTCTGCATGATAAGGCGATACGTTCAACCATGTCATAGATGTGTGAGAGTTCCGTTGAAAGAGACTTCTGGAATTTTTTCCGTGCCGGCGTATTGTAGAACAAATCCTCAACAATAATTGTTGTGCCGTCGGGTGCTCCTGCTGAACTCTGCTTTATCAGATTTCCGCCGTGGATTATCAGCTGAACTGCTTCAGGCGAGGCACTTTCATGCTCTTTTGAGGTAAACGTGACTTTTGATACGGCTGCGATGCTTGCGAGGGCTTCGCCGCGGAACCCTAATGTCGCAATACCATTTAAGTCATCAGGACTTCTGATTTTACTTGTTGCATGCTGCTGAAATGCAAGAAGAGCATCTTCTGCAGAGACGCCGCAGCCGTTATCTGAAACCGAGATGCCGGTTACGTTTTTCGCATCCGCACGAATATCAATAGTAATGCGGGATGCTCCTGCATCAATGGAGTTTTCAACCAGTTCCTTAACAACTGATGCTGCCCGCTCAACTACTTCTCCGGCAGCGATTTTATTAATCGTGTCTTCATCGAGCAGATGGATTTTACTCATGGCTTCTTCTCCAAAAGAGATTTGAGTTCGCTTACAAACATCAATGCCTGCATGGGTGTCATGGTATCGGGGTTTGCCTCACGCACTCGTATTTCCACCTCTGACGGCTGCGAATCGGAAACCGACGGCTCAGCATCTACTAAAAGCATCTGGGTGTAGTACTTCTGTCCGCCGGATGCTGCATCTTCACGCAGGGCGCCTTTCAGGATTTCCTCGGCGCGGGTGAGAACTTTTTTCGGCACTCCGGCAATCTTTGCGACGTGAATGCCGTAACTTCTGTCCGTTGCTCCGGGAATCAGTTTGCGTAAGAATGTGATGTCATGGCTGTCTTCTTTTACCGCGAAATGGTAATTTCTGATACGCTTTAACTCAGATTCCATGGAGATTAACTGATGGAAGTGCGTTGCAAAAAGTGTCCGCGGACCTGAGCCTCCTTTTCCGTGCAGATATTCTAAAACAGCTTTCGCGATAGAGTAGCCGTCCACAGTACTCGTACCTCTGCCGATTTCATCTAAGAGAATCAGACTGCGTTCTGTTGCATTGTTTAAGATGCCTGCAAGTTCAAGCATCTCAACCATGAACGTACTTTGTCCCCCCGCAAGGTCATCTGATGCCCCCACTCTCGTAAAGACTCTGTCTACAATTCCCACACGGGCAAACCGTGCCGGAACAAAGCATCCGGTCTGTGACATAATGGAAATTAATGCAACCATACGCATGTAGGTAGATTTACCTGCCATATTTGCACCGGTCAGAATCAGAATCTGTTTGTCAGACGCACTCATCTCGGTGTCGTTGGGGACATACCCGCCCGGGACGGTGTTTTCTACGATGGGGTGTCTTCCGTCGCGAATCAAAAGCTCCGGCTGTACAACAATTTCAGGGCGGACATAGTTGTTTGTTATGGCTAAGTCCGCAAATGAAGCAGTTCTGTCTATAATTCCAATGGAAATCGCTGCATCCTGCAGAGCTTTTACCTGACTTCTCAGTGTTTCAATGAGAGATTCATAGAGCTGAATCTCTAACGCCAGCGTCCGCTCATCAGCCTGCGCCATCAGTGCTTCACGTTCACGAAGCGAGGGAATGGTAAAGCGTTCGCCGTTTGCGGTGGTCTGTTTGCGTTCATACTCAGGAGGTACTTTATCGAGATGGGTTTTGGTCACCTCGATGTAGTAGCCGAAGACATTGTTGTAGGCGATTTTCAGGGATTTGATGCCCGTTCGTTCACGCTCTGCATTCTGTAAATCTGCAATCCATGTCCTGCCGTTTGCAGAGATGTCGCGGAACTTGTCAAGGTCTGCAGAGTATCCGGCTTTGATGACTTTTCCGTTTTTGTACACTGCAGGCGGCTCTTCTACAATGGCGGATTCGATTAAGTCTGCAACGCCTGCAAAAGATGGAATTGATATAACAGCATCATGAAGAATGCCTTCTGCACCGTCTAATGCTTCGCACAGTGCCGGAAGCCCGCGAAGGCTTGATGCCAGAGCTAAAAGGTCCTGCGGACGTGCGTTTCCGAATGCGATGCGTCCTGCGATGCGTTCGATATCAGATAGGTGAGAAAGAATCGAGCGGATGTCTGATAAAAGAACCGGACGTTCGGTGAAGAACTCTACGGCATCTAAGCGGAGATTGATTTTTTCAGGCGATGTTAAGGGGCGTGTTACTGCTTCCCGTAAGGCACGGGCGCCCATGGGTGTTTTTGTGCGGTTTAAAAATCCGAAGACGGTAGTGTCGTTTCTGTCTCCCCGCAGGGGTGTTATAATTTCCAGATTCCGTAAGGCTGCCGCATCCAGAATCATTGCATCCCCGCTGTATTTGCGGGTAAATCCCTGAATGTGCGAAAGAGACGTCTTCTGTGTTTTTTCTGCGTAGCGAAGGGCTGCAGCTGCAGCACTGATGCAGAGTGCAGAGCCTGTATCAAATCCGTCAAGAGATGCAACACCGAACTGGGTACAAAGCATCTCTTCAGCCCCTGCAAAACCGGCGGATGATACCGGGGTAATAACTTTGCCGCAGCCGGTTAGGTATGTTATTAACTCTGCCTGAGAATCTGCAGGGATAAGAATCTCCAAGGGACTATAGCGCTCGATTTCAGCCGATAAGGTATCAAATCCGGATTTTGTTTCGATGTCTTCGACAAAGAACTCTCCTGTGGATATATCAAGAAACGCAAGTCCTGCGGTATTTTTCTTTGCGTCAGGTGCGATACTTAACAGATAGTGTGCTGCAGAGCCTGGGATAATATCTGCATCGATGACTGTTCCCGGCGTTACAACCCGTGTGACATCACGCTTTACAACTCCTTTAGCAAGTTTCGGGTCTTCAGTCTGCTCACAGACTGCTACCTTGTAGCCTTTCCGAATCATCCGCGGAAGATAGAGATCTACCGCATGGAAAGGGATTCCTGCAAGCGGAATGGGGTTTCCGTCAGGACCTTTGGAACGTGAGGTGAGGACAAGGTCGAGTTCACGCGAGCAGATTACTGCATCCTCAAAGAATGTTTCATAAAAGTCACCCATCCGCATGAAAAGAATGCAGTCCGGATACTGTGATTTAAAGAGTTTTACCTGCTGCATCGCAGGAGTGAGTTTTGCGAAGTAGGCGTCTTTGGTTTCCGGTGCGGTTTTGGTCATGGCGGGTGAAAAAATTATTTGGTTTTAAGTACTTCTTCTGCTTTGTCGATGAATGCTAACGCATCGTTTTTCTGCTCAGCAATATCGACCTTATATCCTTCTGCTAAAGCATAGAATTCAAGAAATGCTGCACGGATTTTTTCCATCTCGGATACAGCATCAGCTGAGCCTTCCAGTTCTTCAGCACGGCGTTTTAAAAGCACACGGCACTCACCGTAATAGAAACAGAGTTTCCGGTTGTACTTTTTTTCTGCGGTAATGATTTTTCCTTCACTTTGCAGACTGCGTACTTCTGCACAGCCGGATATGAGTTTTGCAAGGCGGCGATTGAATCTTCGCGAGACTTTAAACCGTGAGTACTTTCTTTTGAGGTTCATGAGAGTTTTAGTGAATCTCTTCGCCTTTTAAGAGAACTTTGTGCTCAGCGATAACATGACCTACAACTTTTGCGCCCGGAATCAGTTTGATGATTTTATCTGCATCAGCAGGAGCAACAATAAAGGCAAAGCCCATTCCCATGTTGAAGGTGCGGTAGAGTTCGTTTGCAGAAAGGTTTCCTTTCTCAGCAATCCATGCAAGAACTTCCGGAACCGGCATGGGGTCTTCGAAGGAGAATCCGCATTCAGAAATACGCAGGAAGTTTAAAAGACCTCCGCCTGTTACATGACACATGCCGTGAACATCAACTTTGCTGCAGACATCAAGAACTTCTGAATATATGCGTGTTGGTGTAAGAAGTGCTTCGCCCACAGTTTTCCCGGACGGGAGGGCTGTGCTGTAGCCTCCGTTTTCTTCAGCTACTTTGCGTGCGAGTGTGTAGCCGTTTGAGTGAACGCCGGTACTTGGGATGCCGATAATAACATCTCCTGGTGCTACTTTTTCGCCGGTTACAACTTTGTCTTTGTCCTGAACACCGAGACAGGTTCCTGCGAGGTCAAGACCGTTAATCATGCCTTTGAGTGTTGCAGTTTCCCCCCCTACGATGTTTAAGTTTGCAAGTTTTGCACCCTCGTTTAAACCGACACCAATCTGAACCATCTGTTCCTTGTCAATGCCTTCCGTTGCAATGTAGTCCACAAAGGCAACCGGCTCGATGTTCATCACATACATGTCGTTGACATTCATCGCCATACAGTCGATACCTACTGTATGCCAGTCCTTTAAGTCGTCTGCAACACGCATCTTTGTCCCCACACCGTCGGTACAAAGCGAGAGGACCTTGTCGCCGAAATCAATCAGTCCTGAAAAGTGCCCGACGTCGCCTACCATCCCGTGCCCCCCGCTTCTGCGGTAGGAAAGCGTCTTTATGAGTGCTTTTACCCCGTCTGCTTCGAGGT
>DALTWR010000152.1 GCA_029986975.1 Methanocorpusculum sp. | reverse complement strand
AGGTATGCCAGAAACGGCAGGGAAAATATTCCCATCGAGATGAGGAAATAGGTAAACGGCTTGTTTTTGCAGAGCGTTCCCATATGCAGAAGAACACTTGCAATGCTTCCGGTAAACTTTTCGTCCTTGGGAAGCGACTCCCCGAGGAATAACGAAAGAACCAGCCCCAGAATCATAAGGAGTCCCGGAAAGACAAGGGTTGCCTGCCAGTTTACTATATCAATAAGCCATGAACCAAGGATGGGTGATAAGAGCGGACCTATTACCGAAAAGACCATAACTAACGTAAGTACCTTATCTCTGATTTTCTCCTGGAAACAGTCTTTGATAAGAGCTGTTGAGATAACCATAAGTCCTCCGGCTGCAAATCCCTGAATCAGTCTGCAGATGATAAATGCTGCAATATTCGGGCACACTCCGCAGAGAACGCTTGATATGATATAGACAACAATGCTTCCGAGAAGCACCGGTTTTCTGCCGTATTTATCGCTGATAGGACCTAACAGAAGAATGCCTAAGGCCTGAGTGAATACAAAGCCGTAGAGCGTTGCATTCAGGATTGCTTCTGTGGTATTGAAGTATTTGACAATCTCAGGAAGTCCCGGCAGATACATGTCTGTCGAAAATGGCCCGATAATTGATAGTAGGGTGATTATGAATATGATGAGTGAAGCAGGCAGAAATCGTACCAGATGCATTGTGAATATGAATTACTGCTTAATTCCTTATATCGTTTCCGAGAATCATCCAACAGGATAAAATAAGGAGAAGGCTAATGATATATTCACATGTTGAATGATGCGGCAATTATTTTCGAAGGCGGCGGCATGCGCGGGGCATATACTGCAGGCGTAATCGATGCTTTAATCGAAAATGATATGGAGTTTACCTCATGCTACGGCGTTTCATCCGGCGCGTGCCATGCAACAACGTATCTTTCAAAACAGTTCGGACGTGCGCGGAAAATTATTGTAAATTATGCACACGACAAACGCTACTTCAGTCTCAGAAGTCTTTTTAAGACCGGAAATATGTTCGGCATCGAGTTCATCTTCAAGACGCTGACGCACGAACTTGAGCCGTACGATTTTGAGACGGCGAGAAATAATCCTGCGAAATTTTATGTGGGAGTTATCAATGTAAAAACGGCAGAATCAGAGTATCTCTTAATCCGTGACCCTGATGAAGAGTACATGAAACTTGCTGCAACCATGGCTTTACCGATTATCTCAAAGAAGGTTAAGCTGAACGGCAAAAAATATCTCGACGGCGGTATTGTTGATTCTCTTCCCATTAAGCAGGCATTTGCAGCTGGAAATAAGAAGGTCGTTCTCGTTCTTACGCAGGATGCGACATACCGTAAGAGCATCAATAAGATTCTGCCGCTTCTCTGGTTCTGGTATCTTCCGTACCAGAAGTTTGTCGGAAAAATTGCAACGCGCCATATCCGTTACAACAAGGCACTAATAGATATTGCCGAGGCGGAAAAAGCCGGAACTGCGTTTGTTATCCGCCCGAAAAAACCGGTCGAAGTAGGACGTCTTGACTTCAATCCGGAAAAAATTGAGGCATTATATCAGGACGGCTACCGTGACGGTCTTGAACTCATGCCGAAGTTAAAAGAGTTCCTTAAGTCCTGATTTTTATGAATAATGAGTTTCAGTCTGATTACTGTCTCCGCGGAAGACGATGGGGCGGTGCAGCTGAAGTTCCGCCGCTTCCTCGCGGATCCATCGTTCTTGAAACCGGCTGCGGCAATGGGAAATCTCTTCATGCGTTGTTATCACACGGCGTGAAGGCGTTTGGGATTGATATCTCGTATGAGGCAGTACGGCTTGCAGGTTCAGCTGACGCTGCTGCAGCAGATATCAGGCGTCTTCCGTTCAAAGACGGGGTGTTCGATGCAGTATTTTGCAGACATGTCTTAGGGCATCTTTTTGAAGACGATAGATGTGCTGCCGCTGCTGAGCTTCTTCGGGTGTTAAAGCCCGGCGGAACGCTCTATTTTGCCGGGTTTGGCGTCGATGATTTCAGGTTTGGGAAGGGGACTGAATCCGAGCCTCATTCGTATCTCAGGGGAGACGGGATTATGACGCATTACTTTACCGCAGATGAAATATTGGAGTGTTTTTCAGGTGTTTCTTCTGCTGATGTTTTTGAAAAGAGATGGACACTTCGCGTAAGAGGGGTTGAGTATCCACGCTGCGAGGTCTGCGGCGTTTTTGTAAAGTAGGCTGGATGGTTAGTCTGGTCGGGTGATGTGCTGCAAAAGGATATATTCAGGGAGAACAAAATAACTAATATTTATGGCAGAATACCAGAGTATCAAATCTGATGTCTTATCAAAACTTGAAGCACATCTTCCTGAGATACGGGAACGTTTCGGGATTGAGAAACTCTGTCTGTTCGGTTCTGTATCACGTGAAGAGGATACTCCAGATAGTGATATTGATTTAGCATATACACGCTTCCCTGACAGATTCAGCAGTCTGTTTATGAGTGTGGAACTTACTGACTTCCTCGAAACACTTCTTGGACGCCCTGTTGATCTTGTTCCTCTCAACTGGGTTAAACCCCGGATGCTTCAGTATATTGAGCAGGATAGCATTGAGTGCGGCATTTCAAGTGCAGCGGCGGGAGGACTTTGATGAAAAAGAATCCTCAGATATATATTCAGGATATGATTGATCAGATTGAAATTATCCGCTCTGAACTGCCGTTTGTTTCCAAAGATGAATTTTTTGCACGTGCCCTTTACCAAAATGCATTCATCCGATGTCTTGAATTAATGGGTGAGGCTGCAAAGGGTATTGATGCTGAATATCGCACTCTTCATCCAGAAGTTCCCTGGAAGCAGATGGCAGGAATGCGGGATAAACTGATTCACTGTTATGCTGCTATTGATCTCGATGAAGTCTGGAATACGCTGACTGTAGATATTGAACCGCTTTATGTTGAACTGAAACGGCTTCTTTAATCTGGTTCATTATATCTAGTGATTTATCTCATGTAATTATGTCCGAATACACCAGTATAAAGAATGAGGTTCTTGCTAAACTTGAAGCACATCTTCCTGAGATGCGGGAACGTTTTGGGATTGAAACTCTTGGTTTATTCGGTTCAGTTTCACGCGGAGAAGACACATCTGATTCTGATGTAGATATCCTCTACAGGTTTGGAACAGATGTGGTGCGCCTTAGACAGTTTATGGGGCTGAAATATTATCTTGAAGAGCTTTTTGAGCGCAATGTTGATCTTGTCGGAATTGACTGGATTGAG
>DALTWR010000151.1 GCA_029986975.1 Methanocorpusculum sp. | reverse complement strand
GTACTTCTGACTGCTGTCTTTACTGCAGGATGTGTTTCTTCAGCCGGATTTGAAAATGCCAAATGGTTCAACTCTGATATTGTTGAAAACACCATGGACGAATCAAAACTTGCTGAAGAGACGTTTTCCTGCAAAGACAACTTCTACAACACCGTAAACAAAGAAAATGTCATGATGGGACAGGAACTCAAACTCTTTACCGGCATGTCATCCGGAAGTGAGCCGAGTCCTGAAGTTCTTGCCGAAATGCTGAACTCGACTCTGTTCAAAAAACTGATGGAATTATTGGCAATGCCTTCCATGCAGCAGCAGATGAAAGAGAGTCTGGAAGATCCCGACAGTCAGGAAGACATCAATGCAATTATGGATGGTTCAATGGATCCCAACTCGATGCTCGGAATGGTAGTCACTCTTTTCGCACCGATGAACATGGGTCAGCTTGTCCTTAATGATCAGATGATGGATATTACCTCTGATACCACACTTCCCGGATATGAAGCCGAGGTTATTCGTGCATTCCATAAAGTATCATCTGACATGAAAAAACGAAATGCTGACGGAGTCACCCCTGTTCTCCCGTATGTAAACGAAATCAAAGCGGTATCCACGCTTGATGAGCTGACACAACTCATCGGAACAGGCGGCTCTGCCTCGTTAAAGGAAGCATTCATCCGCGAGGAAGTTACCGGTTCACTTAACGACGGAACAGTTACGACCGTACATCTGTATCCGGGCAAATTCTCAATGAGCAATGATGCAGGATTATATACATCAATGAGTGCAGAATCCATTGAGCACTATGAGAGAATTATTACCTCATTTACGAAGTTTCTTATATCCTGCGGCTACTCTGAAGAAGACGCGGCAAAAACCGCTGCTGCATTCAAAGAACTCGAGTTCGAGATTGCAGAAGTCTGCTATGCAAAAGATGCCGAGCTGAGTATGCCTGACTACTATGAAAAGATAAACAATCCGATAACCTTTGAAGAACTGCAGACGATGAACTTCCCGGCTGCAGCTGATCTGCAGATTTATGCAGACGCCGGTGCAAAATCATTTTCGGTCAGCAATCCGAAGTGGCTTGCAAAATTAAATGACCTCTATACCGAAAAGAATCTGGAAGGATTCAAGGCTATGATGCTGTACTCGCTTTATACTGAAGCGGCGTCCCATCTGGATTCTGCAAGCAGAAAACTTTTAACAGATGCGTCTGCGGAAAATCTTATGGATAAAATGAAATATACCTCCGGTGTGGTTGCTGATGCAGACAAGAGTGATTATCTTGTATGGCATACGGTAAGTATCATACACAGAAATATACCACGCCTGAACTGAAGGAAAAACTTACTGACCTTACGAATGATATTGTTTCCGTCTATAAGGAACGTATTAATAAGATGGACTGGCTTTCTGCGTCATCAAAGAACGGGGCTGTTGAAAAGCTTGACAATCTGAAGCTTCGTATCCTCTATCCTGAAGACTGGTCATACTACAGCTATGATGATGTTGATGTTTCCCGTTTTGATACTTTGCTTGATGCAGTCATCGAACTGAAAAAACACAAACAGAATCTGCTGGTGAAAAACTCAATCAATGACCCCTCAGAAAATATCTGGCCGGTTGTTCTCGCTGACGATGTCTATCTTATTCCGCAAACCATAAATGCGTTCTATAATCCGGCGGACAACTCGATTAATATCCTTGCAGGATTTACGAATGTGGTCTATAATGCAGAAACGGAATCTGAAGAAGAGATGCTTGCAGTTCTTGGTACAACTATTGCCCATGAGATTTCTCACGGATTAGATCCGACCGGCAGTAAATTCGACAAGGATGGGTCATATAAGAACTGGTGGACTCCCGCTGACAGAGCAAAGTATGATGCAAAGGTTGCAGCAGCTGCTAAGTACTTCAGCGGATTTGAAGCAAAGCCGGGTGTGTTCCTGAAAGGTTCACAGTACACCGGAGAGGTTATTGCTGATCTCGGCGGATTTTCAGTAATCCTTGATATCGCATCTGAGATTGACGGATTCGATTATCAGAAGTTCTTTACCAAGTATGCAAAAACGATGTACTCTCCGTTCACTGATGAGTTATACACAGACTTCATTCTCAAAGATGTTCATCCGCCGCATATGTACAGGATTAATGTAAATGTTCAGCAGTATGACGAGTTCTTGGATGCGTTCAATGTCACTGAGGGAGATATGATGTATCTTCCGAAGGATAAGAGAATTACTATCTGGTAAGGGTTCTTACCGGATTACTACAAATATCTTTATTCTCTTTTTGCTCTTGGAATAATCTTCGCTTAAAAAAAGGTGATTATGTTGTCAGGCTCTTACTCTGTTTTCTTCTGGTTTATCAAATCCTTTACGGTAATCGACGGGTTATGGTAGCGGCTGCGTGATTTGTCGCTTTCGTCGTAGGAAATTGCGCCCTTTGGACAGAACTGCAGACATGCGAGGCATGCTTCGCAGTGATGCGTCCATTGCAGATTATTATCTTCGTCTGCGGTGATGTTGTTTACCGGGCAGATTTTTACACAGACCATACAAGAGTTGCAGTGAGAACTTACGACAAACTTTTTGTCAAAGTCAGGTATCTTTTTCATGAAGGGTTTGTACGCTGTAAGGTACATGAGTTTTCCCGCGATGGTGTGTTTGTCGGATTTGTTTTCGCGTGATGCTATGCTGTCTGCGATTGCTGCAAGTTTATTTTCTGCGGCGTCAAAGATTTCTTTCTGTTTGTCTGCAGACGGGCAGTCACATTTTGGGATGTAGTTGCTTGGCATCTGCACAAACCATGAAGCGTTTAACAGATGTCCTGCTTTTTCGCATAAGGCAGCCATGGGTTTTACCGGGCTTCCCTGAACAGAGCTTCCGCAGGTGATTACGGAAAAAACATATCCTGCATCTTTGAGATTAATCTGATTGAAGAATCTGACAACAATGTTGGGAACTCCGGCACAGTACATAGGAAAAACGAATCCTATGTTTGCATCTTTTTCAGCGGCGGTTGTTTTTCCCGAAAGAAGTAATCCGGCTATGGGTTTTAATTCACAGTTGTCGAGGTTTTTCTGCAGAGTTCTTGCAGCTCTAAGTGAGTTGCCTGTTCCGGTGAAGTAGTAGAGAATTGTTTTCATGTTGATATGTTAGTTTATACTGTAGGTTAAATTAGTTTCAGATAGTGGACATAGCTGCGGCGGCTGACGGGTGTGTGATAGATACGTATTCGTATAATATTTTTCATTGAGGTAGGCATCGTACGCGGGTAAGAT
>DALTWR010000150.1 GCA_029986975.1 Methanocorpusculum sp. | reverse complement strand
TTGCGCGTGAGGCAGCAGAAGATGCGCTTGACTCTTCTGATGTCAGGCTTTTTGTTTCTGACCAGTGTCCCATGTATCGTGAAAACCGTATGGTAAGATTCAGCATATAAAGGGATGAGGGAACTGTTCACCCCTTTTCTGAAATACTGACGGTTAATCTCTTCACTGGGAATTAACAAACTCGCCCGTAGGGCTCGGACACAGATTCCCACAGATTACACACAGATTATGGGCTCGCCGAATTACGGCTCGCTAAAATAGATTAGATAGACTGTAGTTGAGTAGATACGTCCGAAGAAGAAAACAACATATACAAAAGTAAGATTTACTATTTTCCTTGTTTATCTGTGAA
The DNA here is from genome assembly GCA_029986975.1 of Methanocorpusculum sp. Classification (GTDB taxonomy): domain Archaea; phylum Halobacteriota; class Methanomicrobia; order Methanomicrobiales; family Methanocorpusculaceae; genus Methanocorpusculum. The sequence continues at coordinate 2,984 of DALTWR010000150.1, read as the reverse complement.
GGCACGCCGTAATTCGGCGTGCCCGTAATCTGTGTGTAATCTGTGGGAATCTGTGTCCGAGCCCTACGGGCGAGTTTGCCAATACTCATTGAGAAGAAAAAACCCAAACTCTGAAAAAGAGGTGCTGAATAGTTACGAGATGAGAATTTAAAAATCAGCTGTATTGGCTGACTAACTATCTTCATCTGCTGATTTTGTGCCGAATAAAAAAGAGATAAATTGTTATTTCTTACTGTCTTCTTTTTCCTGCGGGGAAGCATCGAGGATTCGTTTGCTGTTTTTATGAGTCAGCATAAGATGCGGCATATCTTTATCTTCGCCTGATGAAACCTCAACAATCTTTCTGTCCTCTTTACCGAGGAAAACAACAGATGCAACCAAAGCGAGAATAACAAGTACAATTCCAATAATATCCACGAACGTAAGAGATGCGACAAGCAGCTTTCTCACCATAGTTGTAATACCTGCTGCAAGAATGGGGCGCAGAAGAACACGACCGTATTTGACATAAGAGCGGACTAAATCAATCAGTGTTGCAAGGACAATGATGAAAAGAATCGCCTGTACTGCAGGAATCAGCGTCTCATTTGAGTAATTATGCTCGAGTGCTACAGTCAGCAGATTGATTGCATCCATCGCCGCAATAACTACAGCGAAAATCAGCAATCCTGCTATCAGCAGATAGACAAGTGTGGTAATCAGCGAGCAGAATCCTGCAAGGTATCTCCGGATAAGTTTTACCGGATTCATCTGGGTTATATCTGAATCAGTGACCATTATTGTGTTCCTCGTAATGCTTTTGTGTTTGCCCATCTGACACGGATGGCAAACTCTTCCTGGTTTTCCGGGTTTGCTGAAAGTGCATCAGCATAGCAGCTGAATGCGTCATCGAAACGTTTCAGCTGCTCCATGACAACGCCTTTTAAGAAGAGAACATGCGCGCGGTTTTTGGGGTTTGCCTCAAGACATGCATCATAATATCTGAGCGCATCGTAAAGCAGTCCTTCTTTTCTGAGATTTCCTGCACGTTCCAGAAGTTCTTCTGCGGTTCCTTTCGGCATGCGCCAGGTCTTTTTTGCATACACCTCTGCTGCATACGGCGGGGCAAAGATGCCGCCTGCCTCTTTTGCGCAGTGGACTTTGGTGAGCCAGACCTGTGTCAGCATGGAATCTTCATGAAGGAAACACCATTCTTCTGCACGGTAGAGTAAATCTCCTGCTTTTTCCCATTCTTTTGCCTGTGCATGGGCGTTTGCCCGTACCAGAAGAGATGCAGCATCTGCTTCACGGATGCTGTCTGCTGCGTCAAGTTCTCTAAATACATTTTCCCGTTCTTCAGCATAAAGATACGCTTCGGCACAGAGTACATGAAGCATGGCTGAAAATGAGTTGAAACGCTCAGTATGTTCTTTTGAAACCTTCCATAACGAAAGGCTTTCCAAAGCTTTTTTCAGTTCGTCAGCACAGAGAGCATACTTTCCCTGTGCTTTGAAAACCGCTGATTTTCCCACGAGAATCAACGGGTTGTACGGGTCGTCAGCAAGTGCTTCGTCACATTTTTTCAAAGCATCATCGAACTTTCCGGCTAACATAAGTTCTTCTGCCTCTGTGACGACATCAATTTCCGGGTCTTTGTTTTCAGACAATTTCTTTTCCTCCGCGTTTTACGCTCACACGTCCGCTTTCTGCAGATAGTGCAAAACCATGCTCTTCAAGCCATTGTTTTGCCAATCCTTTTCCATGAATCAGCAGTTCGGTTAAATCTCCCGGTTCATCGACGTCCAAGGACATCCGCATCGAGTCGATGATTTCAACAGACATGCCAAGACGTTTTGCCTCTTCGACATGTTTCATAAACGAAAATCCATAGTACTGGACAGAGTATTTCTCAGGATGGCGGATGAATAACATGTTTGTACCGCCCCCAAGTCCCGGAACAACAGCGAGGTCTTTTTCGGATGAGACAACCCGCAGAATTGTATCTTTTGTTACCAGCGGCAAATCAGACATGATAATTAAGACCGGAAGAGACTGTTCTCTCAGATACCAGTTCAGTGCCTCGTTTAACCCTTCATTTCTGACACATGTATCTGCGCCGGAACATTCATACGGGGCAGTTGAGAGAAGAGTTACCAAAGCGCCTGTTTCGCGCACTGCAGAAACCACATCAGAAAGCATCGCATCCGCAAATGATTCACGTTCTTCCTGCGTGAGAACAGCTGACAGCCGGGTCTTCGGGTTTGCAGGACGGAATGGGATTACCGCCTGGAAGTTTACTGTATCGTTTATCTCTTTACTCATGGTTACTCTCCATTTCCGCAGGGGTTCTGCCGTGTTTTTTCCAAAGGTAGATGATTCTCTGCAGAGCTGATATGTTGGTACAGACTGCTATGATTACTACAGCAATCCAGATAAATCCGGTGACTCCTCCAAGGAAGAGGAGAATCATGGTCTCGGGTCTGCCGAAGAATCCGACTCCTTCCAAGGGATCTGCAATTTTTCCGTTATCTTTTCCCTGAAAGCCGATTTCTGCGTAGGCAACCGGTTTGATGAAGGTGTTCATTATTGAGCCGACTACCGCAAGACCTGCAGCCGCGACATAGGCAATCAGCGGAAGATTCAGGGAGGAGAAATACCACGGTGTTGCTGTAAAGCAGGAAAGCCCTATTCCTAAAAGTACGAGTCCGTCGATGTATTTATCTGCAATCCAGTCAATGAATCCGCCGAACAGACTTTTCCTGCCGGTTTCGCGGGCAACAGAGCCGTCTAAGAGGTCAAAGAAGCCGGAAAGGGCAAGAAGAACTGCACCTGCAGCAAAGTACGTTAAGAAGAAACAGACCGCTGCCGCTACTCCTAAGAGGAAGGAGATAAACGTTATCATGTTCGGCGAGATGCCTGTTTTTGCAAGCAGTCTCACGACAGGCTTTGTCCATCCGGTTAGTTTATGTCGTATTGAGGTAATATTCATAGGATAGATATAATTC
>DALTWR010000149.1 GCA_029986975.1 Methanocorpusculum sp. | reverse complement strand
TCATCAAGTCTTGCCGGCATATCTGCCTCGCTTCTCCGGTACATCAGCGTCACAGATGCCCCTGTTCTACGGGCAACGCGGGCTGCATCCATTGCGACATTTCCGCCGCCGACGACGACAACTTTGAGACCGAGCTTGACCGGGGTATCATTTTCGGGGAAACGGTTTGCACCCATCAGATTAATTCTGGTGAGGTACTCGTTTGCAGAGTAAATGCCGGGTAAGTTTTCTCCTTCGATTCCCATAAAGTAGGGAAGTCCCGCGCCGGTTCCTAAGAAGACTGCATCGTATGAAAGCAGTTCTTCGACCGGAACAGAGCGGCCTGCAATATGGTTTGTTTTAATTTCGGCACCGAGTTTTTCGACGGTGGAAAGTTCTTCCCTGACGATTTCTTTCGGAAGACGGAATGCCGGAATTCCATACATAAGAACGCCTCCTGCTTCGTGAAGCGATTCAAAGACGGCGACCGTGTGTCCCAAGCGGGAAAGTTCTGCAGCTGCAGTAATTCCGGCAGGACCTGAGCCTACAACAGCGATTTTCTTATTCGTCGGTTCTGCTTTTTCAGGCACTTCACGTTCTTCTTCAGCGTCAGCGACGAAACGCTCAAGATGTCCTATTGATATCGGATTTCCTTTTTTTGCAAGAATACAGGCACCCTGACACTGAGTCTCCTGAGGGCATACTCTTCCGCAGATTGCCGGTAAGATATTGTCTTTTTTAATGATTCGGACTGCGTCTTTAAAGTACCCTTCGGTGATTTCCCTGATAAATGCCGGAATATCAATTCCTACCGGGCATCCGGCAATACACGACGGCTTTTTGCACTGAATACAGCGTTTGGCTTCAGCTCTTGCCTCGTCAGCGGTAAATCCTAAATCGACTTCCTTAAAGTCGCGGAGACGTTCTGCTGCGTTTCTGTCCATTTCAGTTCACCTTCCTGCATCTGCATTCGTGGCGTTCTGCATGATACTCCATGGATGCTTTTTCTTCGGGCATATACATTCTCTGACGGGTCATTAAGTCGTTCCAGTCAACGACGTGTGCATCAAATTCAGGTCCGTCAACACAGGCAAACTTCATTTTGCCGTCAACAATGACTCTGCAGCTGCCGCACATACCGGTACCATCGACCATAACCGGATTTAAGGAGACATAGGTCTTGATTCCATACGGACGGGTGACTTCTGATGTTACTTTCATCATCATACCAGGACCTATAATCCATACTTTGTCAATCTTTCTGCCGGATTCGCAGAGTTCCTTTAAGGGACCTGATGCAAAGCCTTTGATTCCGTATGAGCCGTCATCGGTTGTTACGATGAGTTCATCGCAGATCTGTTTCATGTCGTCTTCAAAGATTAAGAGGTCTTTGGTTCTCGCACCGATAATTCCAATGACATGGTTTCCTGCTTTTTTTGCAGCAGCGGCGATAATTGGTGTGCACGCTACACCAACACCGCCTCCGACAATTACAACTGTTTCGTTTCCTTCGGCGATGTCGCTTGGGCACCCTAAAGGTCCTGCAACGTCTCTTAGAACGTCGCCTTCTTTAAGGGTCGAGAGAAGTTTTGTCGTAGTTCCTATTGCCATAAATGCGATTCTGATATTGTCGCCTTCCACGCCTGAGATGGTTAAGGGAACACGTTCGCCAGCGCCGTCCGGATGAATGATGCAGAACTGACCGGCTTGTGCATTATGAGCTACCTGAGGTGCGCAAATCCACATCTCAAATACTGCTTCAGATAAAGCCTGTGCTTTAACGATTTTGTACTCTTGCATATATGAGGAACTTTATTGGCTTTCGTATACCTTAATTATGCCGATACCTAAACCGCTTATTTGATGTTGGAGTGAAGCCAATAGGTAAGAAATGAAGAACAGCTTTGAGCGGGAAATGGTAATCTGTATGAACCGGTACTTCACAGAAAACCGGAAACGGGGCTTTGCATACCGCTTAAAGCAGTCCACGTTTAATACGCAGTACGTGGATATAATCGTGGATTCACGCGAGCCGGGATATTATCTCGCAATCGAGTGCAAATCGCTTTTAGGAAACCGGCTTTCTTTTTCGAGTAACTTCCATAAAGATAAAGACGATGTGCATCAGATTGATAACATCTCCGGCTTTATTCAGTACACAGGGCGGAAAGGATACCTTGCCGTAGAATTCCGCGGCGGAAAAAAGAATGAGGCGTACATGATGCCGTGGGAACTTGTGTTAGAGTACTTTGATTCGGCTGCAAGTATTCCTATCGAGGCATTTCAGAAATGTATCTGCCTTGAAAGAATTACCGGCGGCTATCGTCTTCCGGCTGAAGGACTTCCGATTGAGGAATAACTATGCAGACACTGTTATCATCTCCTTATAGAGCGGTGCTTTTTGATATGGATAATACGCTCTTTGATTTCTATTCATGTATGAAAGCAGGCTGCGAGGCTGCAGTTTCTGTTCTCGGCTGCGGAACGCCTGAAGAGCTGTATTCCTATTATTTCCGCGGAAGATATTCCATAGAAGACCACATGAATCTGCAGGATTTCATGAATGCTCATGAGTGTTTTTCAGTTTCACTCTACTTCAAAGCTGTTGCAGCGTTCGATGAGGTAAAACTGAATACGTTAGTTCCCTATGCAGGGATTCGTGAGGTTTTGTCGGTTCTTAAAGAGAATAAGTATCTGCTCGGTGTTGTCACCGATGCCTATGAGTATGCAGCTGACGAACGGCTGAAAAAAACCGGACTTGCTGATTTCTTTGATGTTCGCGTGGCTTTTGATACGACAGGATATAAAAAACCGCACTGGGCGCCGTTTGAGTGTGCTCTTGATTTGCTTGGCTGTTCTCCTGATGAAGCAGTCTATATCGGAGACTCGCTGCGCCGCGATATAGAACCGGCTACGGGCGTGGGAATGACAGCCATTCATGCAAAATACGGGGATGTGCATGAGAATCTCTATCAGGCGAAGCTGGAGGTCGAATCTCCGAAAGAGATTTTAAAAGTGCTGAAGATTGAGTAATCTTTCAATACTCAACAATAAGTTTTCTGCAATTCTCACAACAGTATGCTTCAAGACTGATACGGTGACTTGCTTTCAGCGGTGTTATCTGAATGAAACCCTCAGCTTTTTTCGCGTTGGAAAATAGCGGCGGGACTTCATTTGCGAAACTGAATGCACCATCTTTACTGGTAAATAGATATCCTTTTCTCATTTCTTTGCCACATGTTGGACAGTTCATATATTATGATATGGAGTCTATCCATAAGTAGTTTCCTAAGAAAGAGAAGTGCCTATTTAAGCCCAATCACTGACAAAACCGAAAACCTCTACTTCAGAATACGAGGTT
>DALTWR010000148.1 GCA_029986975.1 Methanocorpusculum sp. | reverse complement strand
ATTAAAGCAAAGAAAGCTCATTTCCGCTGGTAAAATACAGTCGGCTTGACAATTACATCTGCCTATCAAAGCTCAGGAATACATCTGACAGTAACATGCCCCGCATCGGCAATCGATGCAGCAAGCGTTGTTGCCGGATATTTTGCAATGATGCCTGGAATTCCTGCGTTCAGACATTTGCGTACCAAATCCGCAGAAACCTTCCCGGACACAGCCAGAACCGCGGAAGACAAATCTTCTTTTTTTATCAGTGCAGCACCAACCGCCTTATCTGCTGCCTGCAAAAGCCCCGTATCATCACCTTTGAAAATCTTCTCACCTGAAATGACCGCTGCAGAAAAACCTCCCTGAGAAATAACCTCAGCAGAAAAGACATCGTGCAGGACCTCCGGCGCGGGAAAAACCGCCGACTTTGTCAGAACCGGCAGTTTAGCCGCGTCAAGATATGACGCAGTACCGCCGCATCCGGAGATGACTGTTCGTTTCGGCAGAAGAACCTGCTCAGTGTCGCGGGTTAAAACACTGATGTCCGGGTCATCGACCATTACAGACTCAATGGCGTCCGGAGAAACGATTCCTTCTGTTTTCAGATATCCGTATGCATATTCTTTTTCGCATCCTTTCAGCATAAGAACTGAAGAGAGGATTCTTCCATTCACCGAAAGCGAATAGAGGTGTTCGTCAAGCATAGAAGAATATATGTTAGTTATAGTATTAAACACAGCACACCAATACATATACACATGAACATATCCGGACGAAGCATCTCAAAAGGAACTGCAGAAGCACCGCTTCTCTCAACTGATGTGCCGCTCTCATTTTTAGGGCAGGTCGACGCGAAAACAGGAATAATAATCGACAAAGCACATCCGCTCTACGGAAAATCAGTCGCGGGAAAAGTCCTTGCGTTCCCGTACGGCAAAGGCTCTACCGTAGGCTCATATGTCATCTACGCCCTGCATAAAAATGGAGTTGCTCCTGCTGCGTTTATCGTAAAGCAGTGTGAAACAATCGTTGCAGTAGGTGCTATTATCTCAGGAATCCCTGCCGTAGATCAGCTCTCCGGAAACCTTCCTGAAGATGGTCATATCGTCAAAGTAAACGGCACAGAGGGAACTGTAACCTACGCATGAACATAGTCTGGCGCTATATTACTGCATCGCGAAACACCTACGCGGCACTTTTTGCAGCGTGTGAAAAATACGGATATATCTTAGAACCCGCGGATGCAGATGAACTCTCCAAGGCAGATATAGTCTGCTACAGTTTAAACAGTCTTAACTATGCAGATTATGTTGACGAGATGAAAAATCTCAATGGAATTGTCATCGCCGGCGGACCGCATCCGTCAGCATGTCCCGATGAGGTTTTAGATGTTGCTGACTATGTCATAGTCGGCGAAGGAGAACGCGCTCTTCCGGCGCTTCTGGATGCCTTAGTTAATGGAAAAAGTCCTGCTGGTATTCCCGGCGTTGCTTCGAAGGATGGTTTTGTTCCGGCAGATTATTCTGTGCGGCTCGATGCATTCCCCTGCTTTTCGCGGATGAAAGGATACATTGAGTTGTCCCGCGGATGTCCCTTTAACTGCGGCTACTGTCAGACGCCGCGTCTTCACGGCTGCTGCATGCGTCATCGAAGCCGTGAGTCCGTCGTTGAAATGGCAAAACGCTATCACGATGCACGGTTTGTAACGCCGAATGCTTTTGCTTATGGTTCATCGGATGGAAAACATCCCGACTGCGAAAAACTTGAACGGCTTTTATCTTCGCTTCCGGACAACGCCATATATCTGGGTACGTTCCCTTCAGAAGTCAGACCGGAGTTTGTAACGCCTGATACAGCTGAGCTGGTTGTTCAGTACTGTGCGAATAAGAATCTGCATTTCGGTGCACAGTCTGCTTCTGACGCGGTTCTCAGAAAACTTCACCGTGGGCATACGGTTGCTGATGTTTGGAATGCTCTTGATATCTGCCGCGATTTTCATCTGCGTCCGGTTGTTGATGTCATCTTCGGATTTCCGTTTGAAACAGATGAGGATGAAGATGTAACGCTTTCCTTCGTGCGTGAGGTCTCAAAATTCGGCAAAGTCCATGTACATTATTTGTCTCCTTTACCGGGAACGCCGCTTCGTGATGCGGTTTTGCGTGATGTCTTGCCTGATGTTGACAGGGAACTTGGGCGTCTTGCTTTGCATGGGCATGTCTCCGGGTACTGGCATCCGAAAAAGTTTGAGTAGGTCGTTTTTTTTCTTTTTTGTTTGGAGTCTGTGTTGGTGATTGCGTCTGATTTTGCTGCTGTTTTTACAGTATTTTTGTATAGCATTATATGGTTTATGTTATGTGTGTTTGTTGTATGTTTGGTGGATGTTTGTGGTTGATTGTTGGTTCTGTTGGGATTTTGAGCTGATATTGCGGTGTTTACGGATTGTGTGGATGGTTGGATTTTGAGATGTTCGATTCATTTCCCAATTCGTTGATTGGTATGTTTTCAATCTTCTTCCATTTCATCATAAGATGTTTCGTTTGTTGGTTTTGTTGTTCTGTGGCTGTTTTTCCCCTAAAATCTCTCCTGTCTTGTGTGTTATTTCTTATCAGAAATTCTGAGGGGTGTGTGGCTGCATGAATTTTCTTTCAAATCAATCTGCGGGAATGTTTCTTGTTTGGTCAATCAAAGGGTGTTTCGGGGCTAGTTGTAACTTGATATCTTCTCATATTGAATGTAGGATTTGTATCTCTTAGTTAGAATCGCCTGTTAAGATTGCAGATTTTTAAATGGATATGGTGTTGTTGTATGTTCTATAATCCCGGAAATGAAGCAAGCATTTAGTGATATCGAACAGAGATAAGACAGTCTGTTTCATTGGAATTATTACATGCATTAATGCTTAAAATAGGAATGTTCGCCTATTTATCGCTGATATCTATGTCTGTACTGATTGTGATGGGAAGTACCTAAATCCATACGAAAGAGCGGAATCCTCGTCATTTTACGTGAACAATAGTTATTTCATCATAACTACTCAGCTCCCATATCCGAAATACAAACGGGTGTCTTGGTTGCGGTTATTCTATCTCTAGCCACAAACCCCACGCCAAACGCATGGCAGAGCCGTGCTTTAGCTTCGAGGCTAAAGCCTCTCGCATTCGGCCTGCTCAGTTTGGGGTGCTTTGGGTGTTATATTTTGGTTCTTCGGCATTTAGTGTGAACAATAGTTATTTCATCGAAACTATTCATCCCTCATATCTAAAATACAAACAGTTGTCTTGGTCAGTGGGTATTCTCTCCCCAGACGCAGATTACGCAGATTATACCACAGATTCGACCTTCGGTCGAGCCGCTCCCAATGGTCGCGGCAGCACAGATGA
>DALTWR010000147.1 GCA_029986975.1 Methanocorpusculum sp. | reverse complement strand
CCGGAAGATGCGGTAAGCAAACTGACCGGAATATCCGGATTTACTGAAAAGAATGCTCTTCCATTCTGCAAGAACATATCTCACCTTCGCAGCACTCTGCAGCAAAATCCTTCTTCTCTGAAAGACAATACATTACTCAAAAATATTCTGAGTATGGATAACAATCCGTCGTTCCGTGATAAGTTCTTATCTCATGCCGCACAGTGTGATGAGCCGGTAAGTACTGATGTTAAACGGTTAATCCGCTATCCGGGTTCACTTCACGGCGGCTCAGGCATGCGCGTTGTTCCCATTGACATCGATGACTTACATGACTTTGACCCTCTGGTTGATGCGGTTGTCTTCGGAGATCGAAATACTCAGGTGACCTGCAAGTTCCCGCTGAAAATGACTATGCTTGAAAACACCTACTCCCTTGAACAAGGCGTCAATACTGTTCCGGAAGCTCTGGCTGTGTTTTTATGCTGCAGAGGAATTGCCGAGTACGGAGTGGTAGAGATATGAGCAGAATTACCATATCAGATTTACACGGCTATCTTTTGGATGAGCGAAGCATGGGGTCTCTTTGTGAAATTCCTGCAACCCTTTATGAAGAGATAACTGCAGAGATTGAAAATCTGCGCGGTCAGGTATCTGCATCTCAGGATTTATTCTCGGAAGGTGTACAGAGTCTCATTAAAGAGCGTGAAAGCCTGCGTGAATTTCTGCGCGGCATCTATACGGCACGCACGAAAAAAATCATTGATTTAGCCCTTGCGGCATCAAACGGGGAGGAAATCAACCGCGATAATCTGCGGATGATGGTCGAAGGGGAGCGTGCATTGTATAATGTGGTCTTTGAATCATGCAGTGCATGTAGAAAAGCTCTTTTAGAGAGAAAGCAAATAATAGAGGTTACTGCTTACAATTATGCCGCACCGGAAGTGCCTGCAGAAAAGGAAGCTTCACCCGTTCCTGCAGAAAACCCGGCAGATGAGGACATATTTTTAGAAAATACGTCTGAATCTGATGCGTGCCGTGCAGAACATGCTCCGGATGCGTATCGTGTTGTAGCGATACGGTCGCCAATATCAGAATTCCAGGATTTGAATGGAAGGATTTACTCTCTTTCGCCAGGAGACGTTGTAACCCTGCCGTCAGCTATGGCGGACATTCTGTGTAAAGACAACAAAGCATTAAGTATTCGTATTCGCTAATAAATACAGGATACTTAGTGAACACCCGTTCTTCGTACGTTCGGGTATATCATCCTGAAGAGGTAAATAATGAAGAAACCAGTTAAGTTCAACACGTACTGCCCTTACTGCAGAAAGCACACAGAGCACGAAGTGGAAAAGGTAAAGAAAGGAAAGACTACCGGTATGCACTGGATTGACCGCCAGAAAGCACGCAGAAGCAAGCTTGGAAACCGCGGTAAGTTCGGCAAAGTTCCGGGAGGAGACAAGCCGACCAAAAAGATTAACGTCCGCTACCGGTGCAAGGAGTGCGGAAAGGCACACCTGCGTGAAGGATTCAGAGCCGGCAAATTCGAACTTACGGAGTGATTAAAATATGGTAAAAGCAGCACGCGAAAACCGGAGCAAGTTCTTAAAAGTCAGATGCCCGGACTGTTCCCACGAACAGATTATCTTTGAGAAGGCAACCTCTGTTGTAGAGTGTGCCTCCTGCGGCAAAGTATTAGCTGAACCGACCGGCGGTAAAGCAGCATTAAAAGCTGAAATCGTCGAAACCTACGAATAAACGAGTTTACAATAATGAGTGAAAGAGACTGGCCGCAGGAAGGAGAACTGGTTGTCTGCAGTGTATACGAGGTAAAGGATTTTGCCGCATTCGTTACACTGGATGAGTATAACAAGCACGAAGGACTTATCCCGATTGCAGAGGTAGCACGCGGATGGATTAAATATATCCGCGACTATGTCCGCGAAGGGCAGAAGATTGTCTGTAAGGTCTTAAGTGTTGATTCTGCCCGCGGTCATATCGATTTATCACTCAAAGATGTAAACGAGCACCAGCGCCGCGAAAAAATTCAGGCATGGAAGAATGAGCAGAAGGCACACAAATGGATTGGTTTTGCCTCAAAAGAGTCCGGTGTTCCTGAAGATGAGATTGAGGATGCTTTATACGCAAAGCATGCTTCGCTTTATGATGCGTTTGAGGATTTGGTTCTTGAACCGGAAAAGACCGCATCCAAACTCACTCTTTCCGAGAAAGGAAAGGCTGCTCTTCTTAAAATTGCCGAGGAGAATGTCAGAATCCAGAAAGCAACGGTCACCGCAACGCTTGTTCTGACCTCTTCAAAGCCGGATGGAGTTAATATCATCCGCCGTGCCCTGCGCAGTGCAGAGCCGAAGATTGACGGCGCTGAAATTGAACTTCAGTACCTCGGCGCTCCGAACTACCGCATTAAAGTAACTTCAACCGATTACAAAAAAGCCGACCGTGCATTAGTGAAGGCGGCAAATGCAGCAATCGGCGTAATGGAGCGTGCGGGGGACTCAGGAAGTCTCATTAAACAGAAGTAAGGTCATAAGCATGCATGGTCACATTCGTGAATGCAGACGTGATCAAATTTACACTCTTTTAGAAACCTGTCCAATCTGTGGTGAACCGACGGTCTCTGTTCATCCGCCGCGTTATTCTCCGCAGGATAAATACGGAAAATACCGGAGGCAGCTTATTTATGAATCAGATAAACATTAACTGGACGGACAAAAAGCCGGCACGCGGCTGCCCTCTTGCCGTAGCAGGTCTTCCCGGGGTAGGGCATGTCGGAAAACTGGTTGTTGACCATCTGGTGCGTACCTTAAAGGCGAAAAAAATTGCAGAGATAACATCGACTCTTTTCCCGCCGCAGATGTATCTATCAGAAGAGGGCATCTTACGGTTTCCAAGAAACGAAGTCTGGTATGTTTCAAAGAAGAAGAACAGCCCTGCGATGATTCTTTTATCCGGCGACTGCCAGAGCGTAGGTCCTGAAGGCCACTATCTCTTAGGAGAATGCTATGCAGAACTCTTTGCAGAACTTGGGGTAAAACGTGTTTATACCTTAGGCGGCTACGGTGTCGGTCGGCTTGTTGAAAAGCCGCGTGTGTTAGCCGGTGTTTCCGCATTAGAGCTGAAGCAGGACGTTATTGATGCCGGTGCACTGATAAACGGCGTTGAACCTGTCGGAGGAATTATCGGGGCAGCCGGACTGATTATTACATTCTGCGCAGCACGCGGTATTGAAGGCGCCGCACTTCTTGGTGAGACTTCCGGCTATCTGGTTGACCCGGTAAGCGCAACAGCCGTGCTTGATGTCCTCGAGAAACTGACAGGGCTTTCCGCAGATAAAACTGATCTTGCAAAACTCGCTGAAGAGATGCAGACTGAGTTATCATCATTCACATCTTCAG
>DALTWR010000146.1 GCA_029986975.1 Methanocorpusculum sp. | reverse complement strand
AGTATTATGAGTTTGAAGAATAAAGCACTTTGGTGAGGATTGGGGAAAAAAGAAAAATTATGACCTCTCACCAAAAATACGCTTAATTTCATACGCCTTTGCTGTGCGTCCTTTTCTTGTGTACATATGGTTGTTTCTCAGCTTCATCCGCTTGATTCTAAACTGCTTTCCGGCAATTGTGGTAATCGATCCGACCTCAAACTCCTTATCGCCTTTGACCGTTTCATACAGCGGCATTGTATTTGCCCCTTTGTTCACCGAGGCGCTGATGATTACCACATCAACAAGCCGTGTCCAGAGCGTACTGATTTTATCTGACACCAGTTTTTCGCGGCGGGCATTATCTGATTCGATGGAAAGAACCTCGACATTGTATGTATCATCCTCTGTTTCTGCGACAAGATAATCGCCAACAGAAATCATTTCTCCTTCGGCGAGTTCGATTTTAGCCGTAATAGACTCGCTTCCGTGACTAATGATGGCTTTTACGTAAAACATCCGCGGCTCTTTTAAAAGAACATGCATCGTATGTCCGCATTCGGTGCAGCGGACAACGGCCTGAGGCGGCTCTTTTAGCACCTCGAAATCAACATCCATCTCGCATACCGGACAGCGAAGGATAAGATAATCACTATCCTGCGTTTCCATATCAATATCTTCGGGAATATTCTGCATACCTATATGTTAGCGCTGCAAAGAGAAATACCCGCGGTTTATTCGCCTTCGGCAGATTCATCTGCCGCCCTTATAAAGTTCAAAAACCAATATATCTTATATGTCGCTTGGTACTGATATTGCAAAATCAATAGAAAACGTCGTTGACCGCGATATCCGCGTAATGCACGTCTGCGGAACTCACGAAGCGGCTATCGCAAAATACGGTATCCGCTCGGTAATTCCAAAGCAGTTCAAAATAGTCATGGGTCCGGGATGTCCGGTCTGTATCACCCCTCAGGGTGAAATTGATGCAGCAGTTCAGCTCGCAGAACAGGGAAATATTGTCTGTACATATGGAGATCTTCTGCGTGTTCCCGGAACAAAGACCTCGCTTGAACATGTGGATGGCGATGTCAGAATCGTGCAGGGCGTTGCAAAAGCAGCAGAAATTGCCCGCGAGAATCCCGACAAAGAAGTTTCCTTCATCTCAGTCGGATTTGAGACAACCGTACCAACAGTCGCTGCCACGCTTCTTACGAACCCGCCGGAAAACTTCAGTATCTTAGTCTCGCACCGTCTTGTGCCCCCGGCAATGAAGTGGCTTATGTCACAGGGTGAAGCATCCCTTGACGGATTTATTCTTCCGGGACACGTCTGTGCAGTTATGGGATATCATGAGTACGAGCAGTTCAATGTTCCGCAGGTCGTTGCGGGTTTTGAGCCGGAAGATATCTTACTCGGTCTTTTAATGATTGCAGAACAGATTGAAAACGGCGAGGCACGTGTTGATAATGCATACCCGCGTGTTGTAACCCGCGAAGGAAACGTAAAAGCCCAGCGTCTGATGAAAGAAGTCTTTGAGCCGGCTGATGTCGAGTGGCGCGGTTTCCCGGTAATTCCTGATTCAGGTCTGAAACTGAAAAAAGAGTTTGAGCAGTACGATGCGCAGAAGAAGTTTGACCTCACTTTCGAAAAGGTTACCAAGAAAGCAGGCTGTATCTGTGATAAGGTTCTGCGCGGAATCGCAGACCCGACTGACTGTAAACTCTTTGGCAAACTCTGTACGCCGCGCGTTCCGGTAGGTCCCTGCATGGTTTCCCACGAAGGCGCATGTAAAATCTGGTATCAGTACAATCAGAGAAAACAGCAGTAAGTATGACATTTCATCCAACCAATAATCCTTTTTTCTGGCAGCAGACTGCTGAAGTCTGTTTTGCTGAAGAGCGCTATATGAAAGCCTCTGAGGCATACTTAAGGCTTTGTGAGATGACGCCAGGCGACGCTTCGGCGTGGGCAGGCAGAGGTAAATCGCTTATGATGCTTGAGCGTTTTCCTGACGCGGTCGATGCGTTTGAGCGGGCACTTATGATTAATCCCGATGATGCTGATGTTCTGAATTTGTTAGGGAGGGCATATCAGGCGCTAAGGAATATGGATAAAGCGACAGCCTGTTTTGTTCGTGCAGGCGAGTTGTCGCTCTGATTTTTTCCCGGAACTATTTTTTGCCGTACCTTATCAGGCAGTATTATCTTCTTTCACGAGAAATATAAGAGCATGACAGAAAATCATCCGTTTGACACATCAAAGCGCGGTCTTTCAGTCGGCGCATTAGTTTGCGGAATTCTTGCAGTCCTTTTATTCTGGAATCCGCTTGGTCTTCTTCTGGCGTTCCTCGGCGCAATTCTTGGAGGCTATGCTCTTTTTAAGCGCGTCGGAAGCAAAGGAATGGCTGTTGTCGGTATTGTACTTGGAATTATCTCAGTAGTTCTTTTCTTCGTGGTAAGTATCTTAGTACATCTGCTCTTCGTAACGGTAATTACATACGCAATTACGTTTATCATTGATTTGATTGCATTACTCCTTGCATAAGATGCAGGAGTAATACTTTTTTGCAGATATTTCAGTTCTCTTCGCTGTTGTGACGGGTAATTTGGCTGATAGCATTACCTCCTGACTAAATCAATCATCCAAAAGCAGAAAAGAAAAAATAAGAAGAATTTACTCCATGCTGATTGCGCCTGACGGGCACTCATCAACACAGGTTTCACAGTCAACGCACTCAGATGCGTTAATCTTTGCTTTGTCGTCTTCCATCTCAATTGCTTCTGCAGGGCAGATATCTACGCAGGTTGTACAACCTGTACATGCTTTAGTGTCAACTTTTGCTGGCATTTTTCACACCTGTTTGTATATTATTAGTTTTACCTTAACGTGAATATATGTTTTTGCTTTTTAGAGACCTAAGACCTCTTTCATCGTGTACATACCCGGCTTTGCATCAGCAGCCCACTCGGCAGCTTTAACTGCGCCGCGTGCGAAAACTGCACGGTCATATGCACGGTGAGTTAATGAAATCGTCTCATAGTTCTGATGGAACTGAACGGTATGGTCTCCAACCACATCGCCGCCTCTGATTACATGAACGCCGATTTCATCTTTGCGTTCAGTCATGCCGCATCTGCCGTACATCTCTTCAGTCTTGCCTGTTTCTTCTTCTAAGATGCGAAGAATGGTCTTTGCAGTTCCTGACGGTGCGTCCTTTTTGTGGCGGTGATGCGCCTCGATAACCTCAATATCATACTCTGCACCGAGACGTTTTGCAGCGTCGCGGACAAGCTCCCAGAAGATATTTACACCCATACTGAAGTTTGTCGTCTTGACAACAGCCACATTTTTAACAGCTGCCTTTAACTCAGTCTCCTGCTCCTCAGAAAATCCGGTAGTGCCGATAACAAGATTGACTCCTTTTTCAGCTGCAATTTTTGCATTCTGCACGGTAG
>DALTWR010000145.1 GCA_029986975.1 Methanocorpusculum sp. | reverse complement strand
ATGAAGGAGATGTAGACATTATCATCTGGAGTTTGTCTTCTAAAACGTAGTGGTCGACTCTTTCTGTGTTATATGTCAGAAGAGCACTCTGGGTAAAGGATGCGAGGGTTTTGTGAATTGAGTTTACGGTTAAGTCTGCGCCGCATTCTTCGGCAGATTTAGGAAGGTTATATCCGCAGTCGCTGAAGAATTTGAGGTGCGCGCCGTGTGCCTGATCGACGATGAGTATTTTTCCTGCTGCATGGACGAGTTTTGCAATTTCAGGTATGTTTGAACAGATTCCATAGTAGTTTGGTGATGGCAGAATGACTGCTGAAGCATCAGGATTTTCTTTGAGACAGCGTTCTATTTCAGCAGGCGTGATTTCACCGGAGATGCCGTACTCATCAATCATCTCAGGGTATGCGTACACCGGCTGAATATCGCCTAATATCAGGGCATTGTAGATTGCTTTATGGCAGTTTCTTGCAAGGATGATTTTTCCGCCTTTGGGAACGCTTGCAAGGATTGCAGCAATAAGTCCTCCGCTTGTTCCATTGATTAAGAGATACGCACGTTTCACTCCATAGATTTTTGCGTACTCCTCCTGTGCTGCTTTCAGGATTCCCTCGGTCTGATAGAGGTTGTCTGCTCCTATAATTTCTGTGATGTCGCAGTCCATTATTTTTTCAAGGAATTCCTGATATCCGTATTTCCGATAGATAGCTGACCCTTTGTGTCCGGGCATGTGAAAAGATACCGCATGTTTGTCTGCGTGTTCTATCAGGAATGATAGAATTGGTGTTTCTGTCATTTGTATTGATTAGGTTGAACGGGATGAGGGATAAGGGTATGTGCAGATTATGCTTACAGGTTCGTTTCATTCGTGTCTGCTAAATCTATTTATTTTCTTACCTCACATATGGTATATGATTACGCGTGAATATTTTTGATTACTCTGAAGATGACCTTCATGGTATTATCCATGATGTATGTCAGCAGCTTGCATCAGCAGAAACGGGAAGTGATGCAGTATCAATAATTATTCACGCTCTTCGGCGGTTTACTATCTTTGACTTGGCAAGGGTTGGTGCAAATATCAGGTCGGAAGTTGAAAAACTTCCTGAACCATACAAAAGCCGTTACCGTGTATACGCTCATGACCTTCTCGATAAATATCATGAACTGATGTCTGCAGTAAAAGAGAACGGCTCTTTTTCAATTACGGATAAAGCACTCTGGAAAGAGTACTGGATGTCTGCCGCAGAACATCTGATGAGACCGGATAATGACCCGCGTTCATGTCTTTCAAATCCTGCAGGGAAATTTTTCTATCGTCTTGTTTACGGATATGTGATGCTCATCGCAGGAAAACCAGGTCACCCGGTAGGCACTCCTTTCCCGGGCGGCTGGTGTGTCAAAGAGGAAAACGGGGAAGTTCTCTGCCCCATTCGCGACAAGGAAAAAGATCTGCCTGAAGCACTCTGCAACTACTGCCCTGCAATACAGGATAAACGCTGTCTGTAGTCAGGTGTAATAACACTTTTTAATCTCAGCGGTACAATAATGAGTAATGTTTGAAGATATCATTTACACTCCGGAATTTCAGATGTGCCTTCTCTTATTCGTGGCACTTGGAGGGTATCTTCTCGCAACCAAGATTCATCAGTCAGCAGTTATCGGAGAAATTCTTGTGGGTCTCTTGGTAGGCCCAAGTGTTCTCGGGCTTATCACCTACACTGATTTCGTTGAAAGTCTTGCAGGACTCGGTTCGATTGTTCTATTGTTCGTTATCGGCTTCGAGTTTGAAATAAAGGATATTGCAAACTGGAAGTATGGTGTAATTGCGTTAAGCGGTGTTGTTGTTCCGTGGGTTGGCGGGTATTTTGCGGCACAGCTTTTCGGCATGGACTTTTTCTCTGCGATATTTATCGGAACAGCCCTTACTGCAACCAGTATCGCAATTACGGCAAATGTTTTGCGTGAGATGGGAAAACTCAAACATTCGTTTGCAAAAGCGATTATCGGCGCTGCTGTTATTGACGATGTGCTGAGTTTAATTGTCTTATCTATCTCTCAGGATTTAAGTTCTACCGGTGAACTCGCGATTACAGGAATTCTGTTAACGGTTGTAAAGGCATTCGGATTTGTCGTTCTCGGAGCATTAATTGGTGTGAAGTTTTTCCCGAAGATTCTTTCATGGATGGATAACACAAAGATTGCACGAAAGTTCCCGGAGTTTGTTTTCATCTTCTCGATGATGCTGGCATTCTTCTATGCAATGTGCGCGGAGGCTGTTGGAATTTCTGCAATTGTGGGTGCTTTCTTAGCAGGTGTCTGTGTAAACCGTGTCAGTCTGAAACACAGTATGGATATCAAACTGGGAGCAGAGTATCTCTATATCATATTTGCATCCATCTTCTTCGTATCATTGGGTATCATTGCAGATTTGCGCTACATCACGCCTGATATGCTGCTCTTCATCGGTGTTTTGTGCGTTGTTGCTGTCATCACTAAGGTTGTCGGCTGCGGTCTGCCGTCAAAACTGATGGGTATGAGCTGGCGCGATTCTCTGATTGTGGGTATCGGTATGATGCCGCGCGGAGAAGTTGCGATGATTGTTGGTCTGATTGCGTTAACGCATTTCAAGGAACTTGCTGCGGCATGCACAGACCCGACGCAGGCAGCATCTTATCTGCAGCAGGGAAATGAAATTTTCATTTCGGTTGTTGTGGTATCTCTCGTGACAACAATTATTGTGCCGCTGCTCTTTAATGGCATCTTCTTTAGAAAAGACCGGAAAAAAGAACCGAAAGGTGTCTGCAGTACTGCATCGTCTGAAAGTGTGAAGACGTAAACATTGACACCCATTCAGCTTTTTTTGAGATAGAAAATATTACTCAGGTTATCTTCTGCGTGTCTGTTTCGGGTGTGTTCGTTCACGGTCAGGGATTCCTCTGTCGGGCACTAAATCCCCAATCAAATCTTTTCTTCCGGCTTTCAGGAGACCGGAGACCACGTAGTCATACTGTTTCGGATCACGCCACTGAAGAACTGCACGCTGAATCCGTTTTTCATTTCCGAGGGGGACATACACTTTGTTTCCCGTCCGCGGGTCAAGACCTGTGTAATACATCGCTGTTGATAAGGTCATCGGGGACGGTGTGAAATCCTGAACCTGTTCCGTATACATGTTGTGTTCACGTAAATAGAGAGCAAGAGTTACCATGTCCTCGATTCTGCAGCCCGGATGCGAAGACATCAGATACGGCACAAGGTACTGACGTTTTCCTTTTCCATTTGTATTGTCCTGTGTTTTTTCCCGCTGCAGTGATTCAAAGCGTTTTCTGAATCTGTCAAAGACAGTGACATCAGGTTTATTCATCATCTTTGTAACTCGCGTGACAATGTGTTCCGGCGCTACCTTCAGATGTCCTGAGATATGGTGTGCAGCGATT
>DALTWR010000144.1 GCA_029986975.1 Methanocorpusculum sp. | reverse complement strand
TGGATGCGGTTACACATTCGATTCCTGCATCAGTGAGGATTTTTTTAGGTACGGTATATTCTTCATCCATGAATCTGTCTGAGGCAATTACTAAAAGCACTTTCATGTGGTATATATTGGTGTTCTTAGGGGATGAATATTATTATGCGGATAGGTTTCGAGGCGGTTGATGCTGCATCTTTGGAGAGAGGAGTGTTTTGGTCAGTATAAGATTAGTGCTGCCGCAAACGAAACTAACATATCCTACAGAGTACATAAAGATACTTTAATGTCAAACGATATCTCATCAATAATACACACCTACCCTGATAAAATGGAGTATGCCCTGGCTATCCTGCAGGATATGCAGCATGCCTTCGGCTACGTCCCGCGTGAAGGCATAACAGCAGCAGCTGAATATCTCTCCTGCCCCGTATCTCATCTCTATTCAATGGTCACATTCTATAAGGCTTTGTCCATAACTCCGAAAGGAAAACACATCATCAAAGTCTGCAACGGAACAGCCTGCCACATCCGAAAATCGGTTGAGCTGGCAGAAGACATCTGCAGAGAACTCTCAATCAGACCGGGCGGAACAACAGAAGACGGTCTTTTCTCTCTTGAGCTGGTAAACTGCGTAGGCGCCTGTGCCTTAGCTCCTGTGATGCTCATTGATGATACCTACTACGGAAATCTGACAAAGAAGAAATTAAAGAAAATTCTTGCTGAGTATCGTGAGGAGGAGATAAAATGAAGAAAGAGGTTTTAGTCTGCTGCGGTCCGGGCTGTGCTGCTGCAGGCAGTTTTAAAATTGCTGAGAGACTGAAAGCTGCAGCGGCTTCTTCTGCGCCGGAGACTGATATTATCTGCGAGATTGAATCGACCGGCTGCAGCGGCATGTGCGAATTAGGTCCTCTGGTGCGGATTATGCCCGATGATGTCATGTACTACAAGGTAAAACCATCTGATGCAGAAGACATTATCCAAAAAACCGTACTCAAAGGCGAAATCATAGAGCGGCTCTGCTTCAAAACAGAAGATGGACAGCGTGTCATCCATCAGAATGAAAACCCCTTCTATTCCCAGCAGACAAAGGTTGCCTTACGAAACACCGGACTCATTGACCCCAAAGACATCGATGCGTATATCAGCCGCGGCGGATATGAAGCGCTTAAAAAAGCGCTCACCATGACGCCTGATGAAATCATTGAAGAGGTAACCGCATCAGGCATCAGAGGACGAGGGGGCGCAGGATTTCCTACGGGAAGAAAATGGCGCAGTGCAGCATCCATTCCCGTAGAGCCGAAGTACGTCATCTGCAATGGCGATGAAGGAGATCCGGGCGCATTTATGGACGGTGCTCTCTTAAATGGCGACCCGCACAGCATCATCGAAGGAATGGTTATCTGTGCATTAGCGATTAGGTCTGAACGCGGATACCTCTACATCAGAGATGAGTATTCCTTAGCGCTTGAGAGTATGAGACATGCACTCAAAGCAGCTGAGGAACGCGGATTCATCGGCGAAAACATCCTTGGAACCGGAAAGAAGTTTGTACTCACGATTGTTCGCGGCGGAGGGGCTTTCGTCTGCGGAGAATCCACCGCTTTGATGAAATCTATCGAAGGAAAGGTTGGTGAACCGCGGGCAAAATATATTCACAGTGTGGAAAAAGGACTCTGGGATAAACCTACGGTCTTAAACAATGTAGAAACATTTGCCAACATCCCGGTCATCATCGCTAAAGGCGGTGCTGAGTTTGCAAAGACGGGAACCCCGAACAACACCGGAACAAAAGTCTTCTCGCTTGTGGGCAAAGTAAAACACACTGGTCTTGTTGAGGTTCCGCTCGGAATCAGTCTTAGAAAACTCATTTATGACATAGGTGGAGGCATCCAGAAGGACAGACCGCTTAAGGCAATTCAGACCGGAGGTCCTTCCGGCGGATGTCTTCCGGAATCCCTTCTTGACCTGCCGGTTGATTTTGACACGCTGCAGAAACACGGCTCGATGATGGCTCAGGCGGACTCATTGTCATGGATGACCATACCTGCATGGTTGAGTTTGCCAGATACTATGTTCAGTTCCTCTGCGGAGAAAGCTGCGGAAAATGCACCCCCTGCCGCGAAGGACTGCGCCACATGCGTGATATCTTAACTAACATCTGCGCCGGAAGAGGACGGGAAGGAGACATTGAACTCTTAGAAGAAATAGGGCACATGATGCAGGACTGCTCTCTTTGTGCGCTGGGTAAAACCGCACCGAATCCGGTGCTTTCAACAATTCAGTACTTCCGTGATGAGTACGAAGAGCACATCAAACACTATCACTGTCCTGCGGGAATGTGTCCGGAACTTACCGCATTTAAGATTAACAAAGACAAGTGTGTCGGATGCCGCCGCTGTGCGGAGGTATGTCCTACGGGTGTTATCAGCGGCAGCGGAAATGGTACGCATTTCATTGATATCCGTGCCTGTGTGGGATGCGGTCTGTGCCGCGACATCTGTCCGAAAGATGCCCTTGAAACCATTCCGGTATCTCTTTGGTCACGCAGACTGATGAAAGGTTCCCGCGGGTTTCTGCGGGCGGTAAAAAAGACGGAGGATTAAATAAATGCAGATTATAATCAACAAAAAACCCTGCGAATGTGAAGCAGGAGAAACGATTCTTACCGTCGCCCGCAGAAATGACATCTTTATTCCGACGATGTGCTACCATGACAAGTATCCGGGAGAAGGCGCCTGCAGACTCTGTGTTGTTGAGGTCATTGAAAACGGCTGGTCAAAGGTTGTTGCATCCTGTATTTATCCGGTGACACATGAAATCACCGTCGAAACTGATACGGAGAAAATCAAAAACTACCGCCGGCTCTTAATCGCATTTATGCAGCGCCGCGCGCCAAACAGCGAGCAGATTGCCAAACTGATGGAAGAATATGAAGTGCCGGATTATTCTCTGCGGTCTTTACTTACCGGCAGATGTATTATGTGCGGTCTTTGTGTCCGCGCCTGTCAGAAGATAAAAGTCGGTGCGATTTCGATGGTAAAACGCGGAACAGGCAAAAAGGTATCAACGCCCTATGATGAGCCGTCATCAGCATGTATCGGCTGCGGCGCATGCGCCCGCGTGTGCCCGACAGGGGCAATCCAGTTTACCGAGACGGAAACATCCCGCATCATCTAGGGAAAAGAGTTTCCAAAAAAGAAACGTGCGGCACCCAAAGAGGCGTAACGCTTAAACCATTGTCATAAAAGATGACAAAGTGCATCAAGTGTGAAGAATCCTCCATGATTTCCATGGCCGGGAAAATGACACACTTTGCCGCATACATTTCTGTTTTGTGATGAGATAAACCCTGCGGAAAAAGAAGAGAAAAATAATCCCATAGAAGAGACCTCAAGGGATTGAATTATTACTAAAAACCGTAATTGTGATTTACTCAATCACAATAGCCGGCTTAAACGGCAGCGCAGATTTTG
>DALTWR010000143.1 GCA_029986975.1 Methanocorpusculum sp. | reverse complement strand
GCATATATCTGCTCACTGCATCTCCTCTCTTAACCACCCAAGAAGTTTTACCGTTCCCGCTTTATCCAGCATCTGATTTCCGTTACCGCACTTCGGCGAATGAATACAGGCAGGACATCCCGACTCACACTTACATTCCGACACAATTTTGTATGCAAGGTCTGTTATCTTCGAAAACAGCTCTGCAGCTTTTTCTGCAAGACCGATTCCCCCTTCGACGCCGTCGTAAATAAAAATAGACGGTGCTGCGGTATCAATATGGAACGGTGTAGAAACGCCTCCGATATCTGAACGGTCTGATAAGACAAAAACAGGCATGGCAGCAATTAACGCATGCTCTGTTCCGTGAAGAGAGCCTGCAAGATTTTCCGGCGTAAGAGGGGCTGACTCATCAACCGTAATCCAGCAGGCTTTTGTCGGAAACTTTCGCGACGGAAGTTTCAGCTCTTCAGTTGCAACAATCTGGTCATACTCTAAAAGCGAGTAGCCGTAAATCTGTGTTGAAACAATAACATCTCCGAAATGCACTGCGACATTTCCATGACGGACTGTTTTTTCTTTTCTGATAACACTGATATCAGTGTTCGATAAAGCACGGGTATGATACTCTTCAGCGATTTTTTTGACGCGGAGAATTGAGTGCTCAAAATCAACCTCATCAACACGGAAGCGTTCACCCTGATGAAAAATAATCGCACCCGGATATCCTTCGCGGTATGCCTGCCCGTCATCCATAGTCTCAAGAACAGACTTTCCAAACATAACACTCCATGTCTTTCCGATACTGCCGAAAACCGTTGTCTCCTGAATGGGATTGCCGCATCCGGCATAAACAAAACCGCGTGACGTACTTGCCAGAAGATGTCTCTCCTTCAGCGAAGCAATAATATCGTCTGCAGAACTCCCAAAATACTTCCTGTCGCGTTCAGGTTTGTACGGCAGTTCAGCTGCAGCGCAGAGCAGATGCGACTCTAACAGATACGGATTTTCGATTCCGAGAATAGCTTCCTCGGGTTTTGCCGAGAAGAATGCGTCAGGATTTTTCGCATAGAACTGGTCTATCGGATTTTGACCGGCAACAAACGTAATAAGAGCTTCCTGACCGCTTCGACCCGCACGGCCTGCCTGCTGCAGAACTGAAATCATAGAGCCGGGAAACCCGTTGATAATAACCGCATCAAGCGTTCCGATGTCAATTCCTACCTCCAGTGCGTTGGTGCTTACAACACCTGAGACACTTCCCTCTTTCAGACTCTTTTCAATGATTTTACGTTCATTCGGGCGATACCCTCCGCGATACGATGAGATACTGCCGCTGATTTTTTCCTCGCGGCAGCGAAGAGCTGTTATCTCTGCCCCGCTTCGCGACTTGGTAAAACAGATGGTCTGTTTTCCGTCAGCAACAGATTCACTCATGAGTTCAGCCGCTGCGGCGATACCGCTTTTTGCCGGATTCTGATAGATGCGGAACACTCTCTTCGAGTGCGGCGCACCATCAGAGTTAATCTCTGTCGCCGGAAGACCGGTTAGTGTTTTTGCAAAATCTTCAGCGTTTCCAAGCGTTGCAGATGATAAAATGAACTGCGGATTTGCATCATAGAAACTGCAGATGCGGCGAAGACGGCGCAGAAGAAGAGCCGTGTTTGAACCAAAAACCCCGCGATACTTGTGCGCTTCATCAATTACCACAAAGGAAAGATTCGCAAAGAAATCACCCCACTTAGCCCGCCACGGCAGGATGTGGTGCAGTTCGTACATATTGGTTAGAACAATTCGTGATGATGAGCGAATCATTGAACGAAGGTCTGTTCGCGTATCTCCGTCATAGATTGCAGGTTTTGTCCGTGCAGAAAGTCCTTTATCCATCTTTTCGATGGTGAGAAGCTGGTCGCGGGTAAGCGCTTTTGTCGGATAAATGAAAAGCGCTGTAGCCTCAGGGACAGCAGTAAGTTTTGCAAAGACCGGCAGCAGACAGGACAGTGTCTTTCCGGAAGCTGTGGGGGTTGTAAGGATGATATTTTTTCCGGATGAAACCGCATCATAGGCATCTGCCTGATGCAGATATGTCTGAATCTTTTTCGACTGGAGATACTCTGCGATATGTTTCGGAAACGGTGTTTCAGGTGTTTTATACACTGCAGGTTTTGCCTCTTCTATTCTTTCAAAAATCTGTTTAGTATCCATACGTATCATCTCCATAACATTTTTTCATCTCAAAATCCAGAAGGTATGCTAAGTTTGCCACATCGAGTTTGTTGTGCTCGACAACCGGTTTTAAGATAGATAGATTTCTGCTCTGCAGATACCGCTGATAATACAGCGGAACAAGAGCACCCGGCACATCAATCCCGCGTTTAAGTGAGGGAACGGCTGTTTCTACCGTTTCAAGACGGCAGTCGAAAAGTTCACCGCGGAAAATTTTCCGCGTGGGGTGCAGCAAATCAAAGTGAATACTGCATCGTACTTCCCGTTCGCCGTAATATGCAAGCCGGCTGTTAAGATAGGGCACATCAAAACATCTTCCGTTGTAGGTAACAACTGCGGTATCTTTTTTGAAATGACGTGCGGCAAGCATCAAAGCGGGGAGTTCCTCTTCGATATCGCGAATGAGATACTGGGTAACTTTGATTCCCTGCTCATCCGTTTCGCCGCAGCCGAATAAAATTATGGGGGCATGTGCCATTCCAAGCGTTTCAATGTCGAAATAAAACTTCGGAAGAGAACTGCTAAGCCCAAGCAGCAGCGGGTCAGAACTTCGGTGCAGTTCTGAAAATAATCTGAGAACTTCTTTTACGGAACCGTATTCTATTATCTCTGAAATTTCTGCAGCCGCATCTGCGAATCGTGTGTGTTTCAAATCAGAGATACTAAAGACTCGTTTCCGCCTCAGCTCTGCAGCCCGTATGCTGCCAATTCCGGGAACTAATGTTAAATCCCGCATGAGATTTTTTCTGACCTCATCAGGAGAAATTGTTTGTATCTCAGGGGATGAAAATCTGCTTTCGATTACAAGGCAGCTTCCGTCAGCAGTATCTTCTTCGCGTCCGAAGAATGTATCTCTATTAGTATGATGATAAAGAGATGATGCCGGAATAAACTCAGATGCTGCAGTGGTCATACTTGTTTATGCAGTATTTGAGAAAGGAGTATATAAACCCCCTACCGCGCGGTGCGGAAGTGGGTCAGATTTTCCGGATTAGAAAGATTTAGACTGAGTATTAGTTCCTGATTTTGATTTAGAGATTAATTTAGGGATAAATTCACTTCCGCGAAATTGACTCTCAAGAATCTTAAATGCCATAAAGGATTTATGTAATGTTCCCTAACATACTACATACATGAACTTAAAAAGAATTTCAGTGATTTTGCTTGCAGTATTTCTGCTCGCGGCACTCTGTAGCGGTGCAGCATCCGCATTTATTGTTGAAAAGGAAGCAACAGTTAATCCATCTACATCTCTTG
>DALTWR010000142.1 GCA_029986975.1 Methanocorpusculum sp. | reverse complement strand
GATATATATGAGAGTTTTCTGCGGTTTTTTATGCATTTGGTGTGCGGTCTTTAGCCCCTGGATGCGGGTTTGCTATAAATATCTAACCCTATTCAAAGATACACATCAAATAATTATCAAATATAGCCAGGTTTAGAGAAAATATTGTATAATCATCCGTGCTGCCGCGACCATCAGGAGCGGCGCGAGCGAAGCAGGCATCCTGCGAGAGCCAAAAACTCGAAGCTAAAGCGTACCTTCGGGCATACGGCCGTGCGTCATCTGCATCATCCGTATCGGGAGATTACATACGCACGGATAAATCCCCCTAATAATCAAGTGAAATCCAAACAGACATCACACAAAACATCGAAGAACCTTTTTCATCAAACACCTCATCCCCCTATACTTATATATCCAGACCGCGTAATACTAATGTTAACATATGTCTGATGAAAAGTGCATTGGAACTGCACAAAAGTATCACGCAATACAGAAACGAAAAGCAATAGTGATACTGACACTTATCGTTCTTCTATTTCTCTCAGTGGTCGCAGCCTTAGGCATAGGATCCGTCTATCTGCCGCCGGGAGACGTACTTGCAGTCATAGGACACGCACTTTTCCCCCAGTTCATTGATGCACCGTCAAGCGGCGCAGACTTAATCGTCTTAAACTTCAGATTCCCAAGAATTCTTCTGGCATTATTAACCGGCGTTGCGCTCGCTGTTGCAGGATGTGTGATGCAGGGGACTTTTAAGAAATCCGCTGGTAAGCCCGTTCACTCTTGGATTATCATCTGCAGCATCGTTCGGCGCAGCACTGATGATAGTTGCAGGCCCTCTTTTGTTCAGCGCATTTTTTGCCGGCTCTGTAATGTTTTTAGGACTTCCCTTTACCGGAAAATCTCTTCTGATAATCATCTCCGCGTTCATATTCGGATGGCTCTCAGTTCTTCTGGTCTATCTGATATCCAAAAGCAAACAGACCTCGCAGGCAGTCATGATTCTCGCAGGAGTCGTTATCGGCTATCTCTTCCAGGCAGGACTCCTCGCGCTAAAATACGTCTCAGGGGACGACGCACTGCGTGAGATTGTAACATGGATGATGGGCGGAATGTGGGGCGCTACATGGCAGTCTGTTGCAATCCTCGTGCCCATTGTCATCGTCTGTATGTTCCTCGTTGAACGGCGGGCATGGGATTTAAACACACTCTCATCCGGAGACGATGTCGCAAGAAACCTTGGAATCAATGTTGACCGCTTCAGAATAAGCGGACTTATGATTGTAAGTTTTGCCGCATCAGCATGTCTCGCCTTTACCGGCATCATCGGGTTTGTCGGACTTATGGCGCCGCATATCTGCAGAATGCTCATCGGAAACGACTACCGCTATCTCATCCCGGCATCAGCTTTGATGGGGGCATTGATTCTTCTGGTCTCAGACACTGCAGCACGTGTTGTTTTAGCGCCGCTGGAAATTCCGGTAGGTATTATCATGTACATCTTAGGAGGAATCTTCTTCCTCTTCTTAATCCTCAAAGGACGCGGGAGGCTTCTCTCATGAACATCTCCATAAAATCCCTGACACAGAAATACGGAAAACACACGGTATTAAATGATGTCAGCTTCTCTGCGGAAACGGGAAAAATAACCGCACTGCTTGGTCCGAACGGGTGCGGTAAATCTACAATAATAAAAACCATCGCCGGAATCCTTCCCTGCCCGGAAAACACTATTTATTCAGACGGAACTGATATAACAACACTGCACAAGGCTGACCGGGCAAAAATGATTGGGTATGTTCCGCAGCATTTCCATTATACCGCATTTACCAATGTACTCGATACCGTATTAATCGGCAGACGCCCGTATATGAGCTGGTCGGTCTCGGAAGAAGATTTAAAAGCAGTTGATTCAGCACTTCGTCTGATGAACATCGAAGACTTAAGTGAACGCTACATCAATGAACTCTCCGGCGGACAGCGGCAGCGTGTATTCATCGCCAGAGCCTTGGCACAGGAACCATCTTTCTACATCTTCGATGAACCGACAAGTGCCCTCGATTTACGGCACCAGCTTGAAACAATGTCTGCAATGCAAAACGTAGTACACGCAGAAAAAGCAGGGATGATTGTTGCATTACATGACCTGAATCTCGCGTTAAAATATGCTGATTCCGTTGTTCTCTTAAAAGATGGATGCGTCTATGCAGAAGGAAAGCCGTTGGATGTACTTACCCCTGAAGCAGTTTCTGATGTGTATGGGGTAACCTCTGAACTGGTTGAATGCAGAAACGGCATGTTTATTCACCCGTATGCACTTGTCTCTAAGGAAGAAAATCATGATGAAATCAAATAAGAAAATCATAGCAGCACTCGCAATTTTTGCGGCTGCAGCATTCTGCATCTCTGCAGGCTGTGTTGCAGAAAACTCGCAAGGTATTGAAGTTACAAACTCAGACGGCTCAGTAACTGTTTTATCCGGCATGCCGGAACGTATTGTTCTCCTGAACTCAAACGCCGGCGAGATTTTGTATCTGTTAGGAGATTCTGACAAAATCATCGGCATTTCACAGTCCATAGCCAACAACGCAGAACAGGCTCAGATGTATAAAAACGCTGAAGTCATCGGCACATGGAACGAACCGGATGTAGAACGCCTCATCAATCTGAAAGCAGACCTCGTGTTAGGATATGCAACATCAAAGCCGAAGAATGCCGAAGTTCTTGCAGCATCAGGCATCCCAATTGTTTATATTGACTGTACAAAACCTGCAACCATGGAATCTGACATAAAAGCCATGGGTAAACTTGCCGGAAACACACAGCGCGCCGAAGAGATTGCAGCATACTACGCTGATGTGATGCAGATGGTAAAACACGCTGCAGAAAGCATCAATGCAGTCCCCCGTACAAACTACGCGGAAAGCTATACAGATTACTGGGCGCAGGGAACTGACTCAGGTATGGGACAGCTGATTGACTTAGTCGGCGGAAAGAACATCTATGAAAACACTGCATCACAGAAAGTGTCTGCAGAATGGATTGTTTCAGAAAGTCCGGAGATTGTGGTAAAACTCATGAACTCAATGGCAAATGCAGATTCAGCATATACTGAACTGATGACCAGAAACGGATTTTCTGAAGTTTCTGCAGTTCAGAATAAAGACGTCTGGCTCATCAGAAATGATATTACCTACGGACCCCGTTCCTGCGCTGCAGCAGTGGCTTTGTTAAAGATGCAGCATGCAAAACTCCTGCCTGGGGTAACACCTGAATCAGTACTTACCGAGTTTAACGAAAAGTTTGGAACAGCCTTTGAAACTGAGAATCTGACGTATCCAAAACTCTCATAATCTTTTTTAACGGAGAATACAACTTCCCATCATGGAAGATATTGCAAATCTGTATCGTAGTCAACCATCTCTAATTTTCACATTCATCATAGTGAAAATAATTTCTGGAAACACCAATCCGTCGCATCAGCACAAACTGTTTATCATCTATTAATGAGAAATATAGTACA
>DALTWR010000141.1 GCA_029986975.1 Methanocorpusculum sp. | reverse complement strand
ATCTGTGTCTGGGGAGAGAAAACCCACTGACCGAACCAACCGTTTATATTTCAAAAAAAAGCCCCATGAGACCTCTTCTCAAGCACTCTGATGAGTACACCCTCCAAATGGTCAATTGGAAGGTATTTTCATCAAAAGAAGGAGAATAAAATCTCATCAGAAAAACATATCCAGCGTTGTCTTTTTTGCTGCCCTCGGGTCGAACTCGTCCCAGTCCCAGCCTAACGACTCGAAAACCCGCGAGATAGGTGTCTTCAGCGTCTTTTCACACATCGTATCCCAGTCAACCTCAAAGACCCCTTCCGGAATCTGTTCCGGATACTCGAAACAGATGACATCAGTCTTTGGATAATGCTCCACATCAAAACTGTTTTTGATATAAAGCCGCTTGGGCTTGCTGCCGCGGGCAAACGTTGTGCCGAAATATTTGTTTGCATACTCAGCCCCCCCCCCGTGCGCATCTAAGTGCTCATAATCATCTAAGGATTTGTTAAGACCTCCGGGGATGCCTGCTTTTTCAAGCGGACAGCGCCCGCCGCGGTAATCCTTAAGAACACCTGAGAGATACTCTTTTACCTCCGGCTTTCCCCCGCCTTTTAAAATCATCTCAAGAATAGTACCCAGCGCCTCGCGGGTCATCTGCGAAGAGTCGGAACGCTTCGACTCAAGACCTGCAATATCAATCTTATCAACATCCTGCCCCTCCTTCCAGATGAGGTGCCCTGCATAACGCTTCTTAATTCCCCCCTGGAAGAAGCGTTTGTAAATCTTTTCAAACTTAATCGAGAAGAAATTTTTATCTGCGCCAAGTGTTTCAAGAGAGAAACCGCTGTAGCTTGCATTCAGTTCAGCCTCAAGACCGCGGGCAATCTGCATCGTCTCCTCTAAAGACACCTTCGGCAGCTGAACAAAGCAGGAATCCGTATCTCCGTAGATGACCTCATAGCCGTGGCTTGTGATAATATTTTTCGTATGTGCAATAATAGCACGCCCGACCGAGGTCACGGCTGAACCGATTTCTACATCATAGAGTCTGAACCGCGAAAATCCGGACACGCCGTAGTACGAGTTCATAATAACCTTAATGACATTCTGCTGCATGTCATAGAGATTGTACTCCTCTGAGCCGTAGGGGAAGGTGTTTCTGAGTTTTTTCTTATTGTCCCGTTCGTTTAAGAGTTCGCTTATGATATCCCGTGTCAGCCCGTCCGGCGATTTTTTAAATCTGACACCGTTTGGCGCATGGATTTCTCCGTCGGGAGACTTCGTTTCCTGAGATGCGTTTAACGTCATCATCGCCATCGGATACAGCGACTTCAAATCGAGCACAATCACATTCTCGCACACGCCTTTAGAGGGAGAAAAGACCGTCGCCCCTTCAAACTCCTCGCTTTTGTTCTGCTCGCCTTTAGACGGCAGAACAAAACGTCCGTGCGCACGCCGGAGAACAAAGATGTCAACCACGTTCGATGAGTTCAGCGTTTTATCGAGAGGGCATCCGACATAGCGTGCAACCTCCTGAAAGAACTCAACGATACTGATCTTCTGATTTATCTTAACGCAGAGTTCCACATCCTTAAAGTTGTACTCGATAAACTTCAGCGGATGGTCATTCCAGAGTTCGTTGAATGATTCCGCATGGTAAACCTTGTTTTCGCCGAGTTCCTCCTGCGCTACAGCATCCAGACGGAACGACTCCTTTTGAGAGCCCTGCATCTTCTTATACCCTGCCAGAAGGTCGAAGATAACTCTTCCGCGCATCGCATTCCGCTCAGTAGGTCCGGGGATTCTGGCAAACACGTCTGCGGGGAATCCGAGAATCTTTGCACGGGTTAAAATATATGCGGCATCAAAATCCACGAAGTTCCAGCCGGTTAAAATATCCGGGTCGGTCTCTTTTACGTAGGCGATGAACTCCTGCATGAGTTCTTTTTCTGTTTCGCAGGTGATAATCGTGTGAACATCAGGGTTGAAACAGCCGTTTTGCAGGGGCGTTCTCCCCTCCGGCAAAGGTGTTGTTCCTTTAAGATAGATGGTCGTGTACTGATTCGTAAACGAGTCGTGGCAGGTTATCGCGGTTATCTTTTCATGCTCAGGGTTGGAAAGCCCGTTTGTTACCTCACACTCGATATCGCAGGTACAGACTCTGCTCTTCGATGCAACAACAGCCGGTTTGATTTCGGTATAGCTGCAGATATCCGAGGGGCACGAGATGCCGCCTGTTATTCCCATATCAATGAGAAATCTGGATGCAAACGGAATGTCTGCTTCAAAATGGTGATAGTTCTCACGAACTGAACGCACGTCGGTCGGTTTTTCCGTGTAGAGTTTGCGAAGTGCCTCTCCTTTCAGTGAGACCGAACGCTCATCAGAGACCTTGACATTTTTCGGATGTGAACGCTCCGCTTCGCGTTCTCTCACCCAGAAGTAGGGGCGAAAATCAGTTACGCGCACCTCATGCAGAGTGCCGTCAAGCTCCCGCCCGAACAGGTGGACTACAGGTCCTGCCGGTGTGTTTGAGTACTCTGCCTGATTTACGCTTATTTCCATTTAGACTCTCCGGCAGAGTCCTTTAAGAAATTCTGCCGCGGCGGTGAACTTCTGCATCTCCCAGTCATCGAGTTTCAGCGATTCATTAATCTTAGAGCCGTCTTTGGTGACTTTTGCAAGGATTCCAAGAGAGCATCCGTCAATGCCGTATGCACCATCCATCGGAAGAGAGCAGACTATCTCGCGTCCGTGCTCGATGTCTTCTAACATATGGGCGATGTGGTATGCAGGACCGAAGACAGTGCCTCCCTTTCCTTTGATAACCGGCATCGATGAGCCGCGCAGTCCGAGAAGGACTTCTTCGCGGACGGATTCCGGGACATCTACGGAGAGCCTTGAGAAAAGCGGCACCTGATTTTCTCCGTGTTCTCCTATGACGATTCCTTTCGCCTCAATTCCCATATTGTGAAGAGCGAGGGTGAATCTTCGTGAGTCGAGATGACCGCCGAATCCGACTACCTGATCCTGCTCAAGACCGGAGTGCTTGGCAAAGTACCATGCGAAAACATCCATCGGATTGGTTAATACGATGAGTTTTCCGGCAAATCCCTTGAGCATTGCAGAGCCTTCTTTTGCAATCGGGAGGTTTTTGTCAAAGAGGTCTGCACGGGTTTTTACGTTCGGAGAACGCGAGTATCCTGCAGAAAAGATACAGTAGTCCGCTTCTTTGAGGTCTTTGGGGTTTGTGGATACGGGTATGTCTAATGCGTGCAGGATGTCGAGTTTCTGCGCCTGAAGAAGGTCGTTATTGATATCATAGAGGACAAGTTCATCAGCAAAGCCGGATACTGCGGATAAATACGCAGCTTCTCCGCCGATTCTTCCCATGCCGAATGCGGCTACTGTAGTCATGAGTAATCTATTGGTTGTTTAAGGATTTTAATATTGAGAATCCTTACTTCGTAAGGGGGCGGCGGAGGCTGCTTTCCAAAAATAAGATTTTTACGATTTTGGAAAGTGGAGGTACTTTCC
>DALTWR010000140.1 GCA_029986975.1 Methanocorpusculum sp. | reverse complement strand
AATAGATAATCTTCTGGAGTTTAGACAGCGGATAATCTTCCTGAATGGGAAATGTATCTTCCTGTTTTGCAGATGCGATGTATTCAGATAACTTCTCAATAGTGTTATACTGATTTAATGTATCCGTCTGCACGGTGATATGATAGTTCCGTTCAAGTTCTGCGATGAATTTTATCAGCCCGAGAGAATCTATTCCTGCATCATAGAATGGTGTGGCAATACCAAATCCTTCGTACCCGGCGATTTTTGCAGCGATATCAAACAGTTCTTTCTGCATATCGTTTCGAGGGGCAATGGCATCTGCGTCAGTAAGTTTTGGAACAGGAAGAGACTTTCGGTCAATCTTTCCATTCTGATTCCTTGGAAGCGCATCTATCTGCATCACAACAGCAGGAACCATATATGACGGTTTTTCTTTTGCGATAAAAGATTTCAGAGCTTTTACATCAACAGGTCTGTCTGATATCACAAATGCTGCGAGGAATTTCTTTCTGTCATGGTTAGTTGAAGCAGTGACTACGGCATCTTTTATGCCTTCAAATCTGCGGATTACTTCTTCTACTTCGCCAAGTTCAACACGATATCCGCGAATCTTTACCTGTGAGTCACGTCTTCCGACAAAATAGAGAGTGCCGTCCATACCAAGGGATACAATATCTCCTGACTTGTACACTCTTTCATATCCCTCTTCATCAGTAAACGGATTCGTGCAGAATACCTTCTCAGTTAATTCCGGGCGGCTGCGATATCCGCGTGTGATAGCAAATCCGGAAACCCACAACTCGCCGACAGCCCCCGGAGGTACCAGATTACCGTTCTTTCCAACAACATAGAGTTTTGTATTACCGATTGATTTTCCAAGCGGGATATTGGTATAATATCTATCCCATAAGAAATTGGTTACAATTCCGGTATGTTCCGTAAATCCGTATGCCGAATACAGCCTATATGCCGGCGGATGGATTGGAAGCGGTTTTTCACCGCCCAAAAACATATCTTTCAATGTCGCAGTGCCTTCCAGTTGTGCAAATTCACAGCCCATACGTGTAGTCATCTGGGATATGGTAATACCATTTTCATTAAAGTACTTCTGAACAAGATGTAAATCACGACGTATCTCTTCAGGGATAATATGTAATACGCCTCCTTCAAGAAGAACAGGGAAGTAATCCGTCAGGTGTACAATGAATCCGAAACTTGCATATGCACCCCACTTTGAAGCTGCAGAGACGTACTTCTGTACCCACAGAGAAATAGAGAGAACATTTCTGTGCTCAATCAGTACTCCTTTGGGTACACCCGTTGAACCGGATGTATAAACGATTACGAATAAATCATTCGGAGCGGGAACAGGCAAAGAAATACTGCATTTCGGAAGAGATACAATATCATCTGCCATCAGACTTTCACTGGTGAAACCATCGCGTACCGTCTGATATAATTCAGGCGTTGTAATCAGAAGTGCGGCTCCTGAATCATGCAGCATATATTTTAGCGCGTTAACGGGGTATGCCTGGTCAAGCGGCACATAAGCAGCACCGGCTTTTACTACGCCAAGAACACAAAGCGGCTGATATTCAGATCTGGGAAGAAGAATTCCCACAACTGTTTCTTTGCCGATACCTTTTGATATGAGATACGATGCAAGGCGGTCTGTAATATCATCAAGTTCTTTATATGTGTACCTGGTATCTTTATGAACTAATGCTTCATTATCCGGGTATGTTTCTGCTGTTTTGCGGAAATAATCCACGACTGTTTTTGTCCGGTCAATCGGATATTCAGTGCGGTTTATTGAATCAAGAGATGTTTTTGCAGTATCAGTAAGGACAATAACATCTGTCAGCGTCTCTTTTACGAGGAACTCAGAAATGATTTTATCATAACAGGCGAGGAATCCTGAAAGGAATGCCTCACTGTACATCTTTCCGTTTGCTTCACCAAACAACTCATATCTGCCGTCAGAACGGAGAAAAACCTGAACTGCAAGATTATTACGGGTAACAACCTGCGGTCTTGCTTCACTCTGCAGACCTCGCGTATCATCATCTGCAGTCTCAAAAATCTGATTGATATCCGACGCATCAGCGAGAGCGACTGCATCAAAGAGTTCGCGGTTTCCGCCCTGATACGCAAATCCCACATCCGGGGAGAAATCATA
Organism: Methanocorpusculum sp.; assembly: GCA_029986975.1. GTDB lineage: Archaea > Halobacteriota > Methanomicrobia > Methanomicrobiales > Methanocorpusculaceae > Methanocorpusculum. Next base: position 1,381 of record DALTWR010000140.1, on the reverse strand, counting down.
GGAATGGATGGCATCAGGATAGGAGAAAATGTCATGCGCCATATTTTCTGTAAGATGTTTCTGCATCTCTGAAAGGATGACGCCAATATTTTTGTTTTCGCCAAAGTGATAACAGATTGGCAGAAAGGTTGCCAGAAACGAGAATGTTTTGGTAAATCCTGCGTGATTTCGTCCATGGTAAACTGAAAGATACAGGGCAGTATCCTGATAGGTATAGGTGCTTAAAAGATAGGCAAATGCGGTGTTGAAGAACACATTTTCCGTGACGCCGTATTTTGCACAGACAGCCTGAATTTCCGTTTTATCCGTTGATGAAAGGTGAGCTTTTGTGATAAACTCAGGTCCATTGCTGCAATCCTCAATAGGAAGACTCAGTATTTCATCACAATTGCCAAGCAGGGCATCATAATAGGATTTTGCTTTGGTGTATTTTTCACTCTTACGTTCTTTTTCTTCGATAAGGGCAACTTCAAATCCGGTATAGGTTTCTTCTGTTAACGGTTTTTCATTATAGGCACAGACAATGTCGCTGAGTGTTAACGCAAGCGATGCGGCATCTCCTATGATATGATGGAAATCGCAGAAAAGATATTTGCCGTCTTTTGTATCATAGAGTTCAATCCGGTAAAGAGACGAGTCCATGAGGGTAAACGGACGGACAAGACTTTTTACCGGCGGAAGCTTCTCACAGGTTATAGAAGAGACAACCGGTTCTTCGGTATCGTTTCTTACTGCATAAAATGTACCTTTGCCGGCATGAATTTTCATCTTAAGATACGGGTGGGCATTGAGTACAGTCTTAACTGCTGATACAAGTTTCTGCAGATCAACATCTGCCTTTAGTTTAAAGCAGGCAGGCATGTTGTATATTATCGTATCAGCATGGTACATACACGCAGTAAATATCCACAGCTGATTCTGTGTCAGCGGGTACTTGTTTTGTATTGCAAACTTTTCCGTATTTTCCGTAGAACAAAGACAGGCGATTGCTTCGGGCGTTTTTCCATTGACAACATTCTCAAGGGTAAGTCCTTTCACCGGCTCAGCGGCTAAGAGTTTCATTACTTTAATGGAATCTCCGCCGAGCGCAAAGAAATCATCATGGATGCCGACTTTTTCACATTCAAGTATCTCTTCAAACGCAGCACAGAGTGCCTGTTCTTCAGGAGTTGAAGGTGCAACATAGACGGTCTTATAGAGTGAGATATCAGGAGATGCGAGTACATTCCGGTCGGTTTTGCCGTTCTGATTCTTTGGGATTGCATCAAGGCGTACCAGATGCCGCGGAATCATATAGGGCGGAAGTTTTTCAGAAAGGGAGATGCGTATGTCTTCTATGGAGATTTCAGCATCAGATACATAATAGCCTACCAGATAGTTT
>DALTWR010000139.1 GCA_029986975.1 Methanocorpusculum sp. | reverse complement strand
TTGGATAATTATACGCGCTGAAAGAATATCAATTACTTGATATAAGGATTGTAACTGTTCAGCCTCCTTATCTGAGATGATGGCAGGTTAGTCTGGTCTGTGGCAATTTCCGCTACCAATTCAACCGTTTGTATTTCAGATAAGTGGGCTGAATAGTTACTAAAGGGGTAAAAAAGAAAAGAGGGTTTTATCCCCGCTTGACCGTAATTGTTGCCTCGTCATCTAAGATGACATCAACCGTCTGACCGGATACAGAGTAGGTGTAGGAAACCTTCCATGCGTCAGCCGGAACATCAATTGCTTCACCGTCGGCAGAGGTAACCGTCTTTGGCGGATTGAGTTTTTCCTCATCAGAAAGTGCTTCGACAGCTTTCATGAAAGCACCTGCCTTTGCGCGAAGAGTTTTTCCTACAACACTCTTGTTAAAGACAACAGCGCCAATCTTTTTCTCAAGAGCCGGCTCTTCAGAAGACCAATGAACCTCAGCATTGACCGTGCGTCCTAAATCCCCGTCATCGTCAATACTTCTTCCCGGTGTATAGACTGAAACAATACCGAGCGGTGCATTCAAAGCGAGACCTGCATCATGCTTGTACTTACGAAGAATTCCTGCAATCTTTACCACAAGGTCGCCGTCTGCCTTTGCCGTCTCATCAGTGTACGTGAAATCAACCCACGGGTGGTCAATGATTCTCTTTCCGTCAGATAAGTTGTGGTAGCATTCCTGTGCGAAGAACGGAATGTAGGGAGACAGCATCGTACAAAGAGCATCAAGAGTTGTCTCAAGCGTGTAAACTGCCCCTGCACGCGATGCGTCTTCGCTGTAGAGTCTTCCCTTGACAAACTCAAGATACTCATCAGCAAGAACATTCCATGCAAAGTCTCTGATAATCTTTAATCCCTTGTCAAAGAGATATGCCTCCATGGATTCAGTTACATCGTGAATCGTCTGGGAAAGGTTTGCAAGCATCCAGCGGTCAATTAAGGTGGACGGTTTGTCTGTCTTCGGAACAGAAGACTCCTTCTTAATCTGCATAAGCGAAAATCTTACGATGTTCCACATCTTAGTCTGGAATCTGGATGCAGCAACGACATCATTCCAGTTGAAGAGGATATCCTGACCGGTTGAAGAACCTGCTGCTGCCCACTGACGAAGTGCATCGACACCGTACGGACCCATAACATCTTCAGGGCCAATCACATTCGAGCGGGACTTTGACATCTTAACGCCGTCTTCGCCTAAGACCATGCCATTGATCAAGATGCCGTCCCACGGCTTCTCGCCTAAGAGTGCCATGCTCCGGAGAATTGTGTAGAATGCCCAGGTTCTGATGATATCATGACCCTGCGGGCGAATCTGTGCAGGGAAGTACGGCGGAATACCGCTTCCGTCCCATCCGGTAACATGAAGGTCAGTGATAGATGAATCCATCCATGTATCAAGAACATCAGTCTCACCGGTAAATGAAGTGCCGCCGCACTTCGGACATGCATGCTTTGGTTTATCGATTGTCGGGTCAATTGGTAAGTCTGCTTCGTCGGGGAGAATCATCTCGCCGCATTTGTCGCAGAACCAGACAGGAATCGGTGTTGCAAAGAGACGCTGACGGGAGATACACCAGTCCCATTCCATCTGTTCAGCCCAGTTTTCGAGACGCTGAAGCATGTGCTCAGGATACCATTTAATCTCGCGGGCTGCTTTGATGATTTCATCTCCTTTAACCTTGACGAACCACTGACGCTCAGATAAAATTTCAATGGGCGTCTTGCATCTCCAGCAGCAGCCGACACTGTGGTGCAGCGGAACCTGACGGATTAGGATGCCTTCCTTTTTCATGTCGTCAAGGATTGCCGCACGGCAGTCTTTGGAGGTCATACCGGCATACTTTCCGCAGATAGCAGTCATGGTTCCGTTCGGAGCTAAGGCTTTGCGTAAGGGAAGGTTGTATTTCTTCCACCAGAACACATCAGTCTTGTCACCGAAGGTACAAATCATCACAGCGCCGGAACCGAAGGTCATATCGACCTGTTCATCAGCGATGATGGTAACTTCGTGTCCGAAGAGCGGAACTTTGAGTTTCTTTCCGACAATGGTCTTGTAGCGGTCATCATCCGGATGAACTGCAACAGCAACACAGGCGCCCAGGAGCTCAGGGCGTGAGGTTGCGATTTCAAGACCGTCAAAGTTGAAGTAGTTTAAGAATGAATCCTGCTCGACATAGGAAACTTCTGCGAAGGCGATAGCTGTTTCACAGCGGGTACAGAAGTTTACCGGGTGTTCTGCCTGATAGATGTAGCCTGCTTTCAGCATCCGAAGGAAGGAGAGCTGAGTCTTTGCATAGTAGTACGGCTCCATCGTGATGTATTCGTTGCTCCAGTCAACCGAAAATCCCATCGTGCGAAGAGACTGGCGCATCTTGCTGATGTTTTCGACGGTGAGTTCGCGGCACATGCGTCTGAACTCTTCACGGCTTACATCATTTTTGGTGATATGGTTGAGTTCTTCGACTTTAACTTCAGTCGGAAGTCCGTGACAGTCCCAGCCCTGCGGGAACATGACGTTGTAGCCGGTCATGCGTTTATAACGTGCGATAATATCCATGTACACCCAGTTTAATGCGTGTCCGATGTGCAGTTTTCCGGTCGGATACGGCGGCGGGGTGTCGATTACGTATTGCGGTTTTTTCGAGTCTTTCTCGAAGTAGAAGTCGCTGTCATCCCACTGGTCAAGCCAGCGTTTTTCCACAGCGGCAAAGTCATATGTCTTTGGTAGCTCCTCTATTGACATGTCAGTAGTTATATGTTTTTCATCCCATATATTTGATGGGGAACTGTGGGGGAAAAGACTCATGCAGGGCTGAAAATAATGGGTTGGTTTCATCGAAACAGAAGATGAAAACAGATAAGAGCCGTATCATTAATGCTGAGAAAAGACCAATACGTATACGGCAAATGATGAGAGTTACCCCCAATGAATCGGATAGTATTATCCGGTGATGATTATGCAGGGGACTGATGCCTTTTTTTCAGCTGTTTTATGCTGCAGGTATCTATGCAGACCTGTTCAAAATAGATTCATGATTTTTAAAAATCAGATGAGATGATAGAGCGTATCGCGTTCACGAAGAGTACGCCCTAAATCATTACACACTAACGCCATCTCATCCGGGCTGAAGAAGTCAGCTTCTTCGTCTGCGCCTGCAGTCCGTGAAAGTGAATCGGTGTACATCGTGCCCCCGAGGTCGTTTCCTCCGGCGCAAAGACAAAGTTCAGTCATTTTCTTTCCAATCTTCGTCCACGGAACCTGAATGTTGGAGATATTATCCAGAAACAGACGTGATACTGCAGTCATCAGCAGATCTTCGCGTCCGAATGAGCCGTGAGATACAAGACCGGCTTTAGCAAGCGGTGTGTTTTTGTGCAGAAATGCTAACGGGACAAGTTCAGTAAACACCTGCGTTTCATCCTGCAGACCGCGCAGAATTCCTAAGTGGTGAGCGCGGTGTCTGTTTGTCTCAACCGAACCGTACATAATTGTTGAAGTCGCTTTGA